>CAMGAZ010000032.1 GCA_946008205.1 uncultured Clostridium sp.
AATTAGCTTCTAAATTCGATGTTATGAGTATACCAACATTTGTAGCAATAAAAAATGGGAAAGTAATTGGAACTAGCTTGGGAGTTCAAAGCAAAGAACAGGTATTAAAATTATTTGAATAAATAATTCAAAAGTCAAATGAAATGCGAATTTTAAATTCTAAATTTTAAGAATTTTTAAATTTTGTATTGACAATAAAAGGACAAATGTGCTATTATAAAAAAGTGTTAAGAAAAGCACATGCGGATGTGGCGGAACTGGCAGACGCGCTGGTCTTAGGAACCAGTGTCAACGACGTGGGGGTTCAAGTCCCTTCATCCGCACCAATGACGTTTCTGTTCGAATTAATAGAACAGATAGATACAAAAATCAATCAGTAAAATGGTTGATTTTTTTCTTTTGCAAAAAATCATCCTAAAATTACAATGTAAGGATGGTGCTTGAAATGAAGATAATTAAGCAAGAACTACAATTTGAGGAATGTCTAAAACAACGACTGGAGTTTATATGTGAATTTTCTAAAGTTACTCCTACTTTTTTTACTTAAATCATTGAAATTAACATAAAAATCTGATATACTATTTATATCATTCGTAGCTATGCGAACTATAATAAGAATAGCAAAGTAGTTAATTCTCAAAAAACAATTGTTAGGAGGAGTTTGTATGTTAATTCTAATTTTGGGTCTGATGCTGATTGCCTTTGTTACGTTCTTGGTGTTGCGGGTGAAATATCCCAGTAGAAGCAGTTATGAATTTGATGTACATGATTTCTTCACGTACATGTCTTGGGTATTTGGAATTATTTCTCTTGTCATCATTATTGCAATTTGTTATTTAACACCACAGGTAGCAACCGAAAGTGTTATTGATAGCAAAATTGCGATGTACCAAGAAGAAAATGCAAATATTGAACAAGACATTGACAAAATCGTTCAAGAATATCTGGTGCATGAACACGACACGTTTGCTGACCTAAAAACGGAAGAAAGCTCAATTACTTTAGTTACACTTTTCCCAGAGCTCAAATCTGATACTCTTGTGCAACAGCAATTAGAAATCTATGTTGCTAACAATGCCAAGATAAAAGATTTGAGGGAAGAAAAAATCGAACTTGCCGAGATTAGGTTGCTACTTTATTTTGGTAGGTAATTGAAACACAAAAACTGTCTGTTGCTGAAAAGCTAGCAAGCAGTTTTTGTGTTACTAAGTGATAAGTCAAGATTGCATAAGCTATCATATAAAGAGTTTTCTAAAGAATTAAAAAAATCATTCATGAATAAAACTTCTTTTTGAAATAAAAAAATATATAAAAGATGACAAAACACTTGACAAATGCAAACAAACGTTCTAAACTATATATAGTTTTATATAAGGATGTGAGGATATGGAAAATGAAACAAAGAACTTAAAAGTTAAAGACGAAATATCTGATGAAGAAATAAAAAACTTAATATATACAATTATTATAACTTGATTGATAATTATAACATTCGTCAAGAGAGCAAAAGAAAGAGAAAAGCGAACAAATTAATAAAAATGGAGATATGAAATATGAAAGAAAAAACTTTTAAAGATTTAGGATTAGACGAAGGAGATAAATATTTAAAAAAGATATCTTCCGATTTTGATTTGGGAATATTGGAAGATATTTTGGAAAGTAAAGAAGATGAAAAAGAGTTAAATAAAAAAATAAAAGATATAAAAAATGAAATCTAAATATAATGAAAGAAGAAAATAGAAATGAACCCAATTCCAGTAAAAAAGAATGAAAAATATATAGTTGACATAGTAGACAATGGCTTTGGAGGAGAAGGCATTGCTAAAATTGATGACTTTACTATCTTTATACCAAATACTATAAAGGGAGAAAAATGTGAAATACTAATTGTAAAAGTATTATCATCTCATGCTTATGGAAAGATAGTTAGAATACTAGAAACTTCCAAAGATAGAACTGATATAGATTGTGCTACATATCAAAGATGTGGTGGATGCGATTTAAGACATATGACATATGAAAACACCTTAAATTTAAAAAGAGAAATTGTTCAAAGTTTAGTGAACAAAGGCTTAAAAAATAAAGTCGCAGTTGAGGATACAATAGGAATGGATAATCCATAAACTTACCGAAATAAAGCACAATATCCTTTAGGAATAGACAAAAATGGTAATCCGGCAGTGGGGGTATTTTCACAAAGAACACATACAATAATTCCGATAGAAAACTGCATGATACAAACCGAGATATCACAAGACATTGCAAAAACAATTATAAATTTTATAAAAGAAAAAAATATATCAGTGTACAATGAAGAGAAACAAACAGGGCTAGTTAGACACATAGTAATTAAAGTAGGAAAATATACAAACCAGGTAATGTGCATATTAGTAGTAAATTCAAGAAATTATAATAGTCCAATAGATACAGAACTAGTAGACTTACTACGTAGAAAATATCCTGAAATCAAAACTATAATAAAAAATATTAACACACAAAACACAAATGTTATCTTAGGTAAAGAGAATATCAATATATATGGTGATGGATATATAGAGGATAAACTAGGAGAATATACATTTAAAATATCACCAATGTCATTCTATCAAGTAAATCCAGTACAAGCAGAGATATTATATAATACCGCAATAGAAGCGGCAAAACTAAGTAAAGAAGATGTACTATTTGATTTGTATTGTGGAATTGGTACAATAGGAATATTTGCATCAAGATATGTAAAACAGGTTTATGGAATAGAAATAGTTCCTCAGGCTATAAGTGATGCAATAGAAAATGCCAAAATAAATAATATTAAAAATGCAGAATTTATAGTTGGAGATGTAGAAACTGCTTTTGACGAATTAATAAATAAAAAGCAAATCATCCCAACAGCAATAATAGTTGACCCACCAAGAAAGGGACTAGATGATAAGACAATACAGAACATCTTAAAAATCAAGCCGGAAAAACTAGTTTATATAAGTTGCAATCCTGCAACTATGGTTAGAGATTTAGCCAAGATGGAAGAAGTTTATAATATAAGTAAAATCCAGCCGGTAGACATGTTTCCGTTTACGAAACACGTTGAGTGCGTAGCAGTACTTAATCTTGTTTTTTTTAACTATTGATTTATTTTAAGGAACACTAATAGTGTGTTCCTTTTTGATACTATATACGAAGAACATTACCTGGATATATAAGATTAGGATTAGAAATCCTATTAAGCATAACTATTCTAGCAATGCTAACTCCAAATCTTCTGGATATTCCCCACAAAGTATCTCCTCTTCTTACAACATACAAAGTATGGTTCATATCGCAGTTAGATACTGGAATGTATAGGGTTTGCCCCGTATAAATTAAATTTACGTTTCGGATATTATTAGCATAAGCTATTTGGGTAACTGTTGTACCATAATCTAGTGCAATTTGAGAAAGTGTATCTCCAGATTTAACCACATAAGTAATACTATTAGTACAATTAGAACTATCGGAAGATACTGGAATTTTAAGACTGCTTCCTGCATAAATTAAATCTGGGTTTGAAATATTATTTATTCTAGCTAATTCAGATACTGTAGTATTGTATTGCAATGCTATACCAGAAAGTGTGGCACCATATGGAATGGTTATGGTAATATACTTTTGCGGTGGTTTATTAGAATTGTTAGTAGGAATTTCAGATTTATCATCTAAAAATACTTCTTTAGTAAATTTATTTCTATCTACATATACTGAAATACCAGGAACCTCGCCTTTGTCAGTGTATTGCCACCCTGCCCAAGAATTCCAGCCTGAATCCACTGTGGGAGTGGAGACTTCATATTGAGCGACCCAAAGAGGATAAACTGTTAAATCATAGCCAAAAGTATTAGAAGCATTATAAGCATTACTATAAATAATTACATCCTTTCCACTTAGACGTTTGATTTCTTGCATAAAAGCTAATGCAATTTGATTTATAGAATAATTATTTAAATCTCCAAAAGATTCAAAATCCATTGCTAGTTTACAATCTGGTCGTTTTCCAGAGATAGTCGATACAAAGAAATTTGCCTGACTAATAGCTTCATCTACTGTTCTTGCTGTTACATAATGGTAAAAACCAACATTTAAACCAGCATTCTTAGCATTAGTGTAATTTTGCTCGAAATATGGATCAACATAACCAAAGCCTTCAGAAGATTTTATATATACCACACTTATCCCATAATTTTTTACTTGTTCAAAATCGATATCACCCTGCCATGCGCTTACGTCTATACCGTCATATATGGCCTCATCATAAGGGAAAGACGCAAAAGCAGGCGTAGTTAATATGTAAAATGGAAATAGTATAAGCACCAAAGTTATAAAAATTTTTTTCATAAAGACCTCCTTTTATGTATTATATTCATAATCAAATTGACTTGTTATGTAAATTGTTATATAATGGCAAAAGTTAAAAAGAGAGGAAAAAAATATGGCATCAATTACAGAAATAAAAAATAGATTACCAGAAGAATTTGTAGACAATTTATATACCATGTTTTCGCCAGGAGTAGTTGACAACATTTTTAGAGGAATAGCTGAAAAAAGATATACGACTATAAGAGTAAATACTTTAAAATATAATATACAAGAATTAATGAAGTATTTTAAAGAAATTAATATAAAGTTTGAAAGAGTGCTATGGTATAAAGATGCATTAGTGATAAAAAATGCAAATGAAAAAGAAATTCAGAAATTAGATATTTACAAAAATGGATACATATATCTTCAGAGTTTGTCAAGCATGGTTCCACCATTAGTATTAGCCCCAAAAGAAGGGGAAAATGTGTTAGATTTAACAGCTGCTCCAGGAAGCAAGACGACACAAATGGCAGCGCTGATGAATGGAAAAGGCTATATTCTAGCAAATGAATTAGATAAACTAAGATGTGAAAGATTAAAATACAATGTTAGTGGACAAGGTGCAAATATTGTAGAAGTTGTAAATGGTCGTGGAGAAAGAATAGGAAACCAATATCCTGAGAAATTTGACAAAGTTCTATTAGATACTCCTTGTAGTGGAGAAGGAAGATTCTCTATGTACAATGTTCAAAGTTACAAGTCTTGGTCAACTAAAACTGTAAATGAGCTTACCAAGGTGCAAAAGAAATTATTTAAAAGCGCATACAATGCATTAAAACCAAATGGAACATTGGTATATTCTACATGTACTTTAAATAAAGAAGAAAATGAATACATATTAGATTGGGCGCTTAATAATTTTAATTTGAAACTTGTTCCAGTAAATATAGAAATAAAAGAAGGAATTCCAGCGTTTAATGAAGGATTGGACAAATCAGTAAAAAATGCAATTAGAATATTGCCTTCAAAAAATATGGAAGGATTTTTTGTATCAAAATTTATAAAAAGAGGAGAATAATAAAATGAAAGACAGAATAATAGATTGTTTAGCATATAATGGCAAAGTAAGCATAAAATGCATATCATCAGCAGGTATTGTGGAAGAAGCAAGAAAAATACACGATTTAAGTCCAACTGCATCAGCAGCTTTAGGAAGATTGCTAACAATAACTAGTATTATGGGATATGAATTAAAATCGGATAAAGCAACTGTCACTAATCAAATTAAGGGCAATGGCCCAATAGGAATGTTTACTGCAGTAGCTGACAGAAATGGAAATGTTAAAGGGTATGTAGGAAATCCTCAAATAGATATACCACTAAAGGAAAACGGAAAATTAGATGTAGGAACAGCTGTTGGAAAAGAAGGAATGCTATACATTGTAAAAGATTTAGGAGTTGGAAATCCATATGTAGGAATGACTCCAATAATAAGTGGAGAAATAGCAGAAGATTTTACAAATTATTTTGCTACATCTGAACAAACTCCAACTGTGATAGCATTAGGAGTACTTGTAGATAAAAATGGAATAAAATCTGCAGGGGGATATAAATTATCATTAATGCCAGACGCAACAGAAGAAGAGATTTCAATTATTGAAAAGCAGATAGAAGATATAGAACCAATAAGCAAAATGCTAGATGAAAATAAGACACTAGAAGAGATTGCAAAATTAGTTACAGGGGATAATGATTTACAAGTACTAGAAACAATAAGCCCTGAATACAAGTGTAATTGTTCAAGAGAAAAATGTGAAAAAGGGTTAATTGCAATAGGAAAGAAAGAGTTGGAGAATATAATAAACGAAGAAGAAAAAATAGAAATAGTATGCAATTTCTGCAATTCTAAACAAATTTTTACCAAAGAAGACTTACAAAAAATAATTGACAATATGTAGGAGAATCTCATGAGAAATTTATTAATTGATGGAAGAATTAGAGATATAGAGTTTGAATACTTATCAAAATATTTTAATGTAAATAAATTATCTCCATCTGATGCTGTATATGAACAAATATCAGCACATAGTGATATATTTTACTGCAAAATAGATAATAAAATCATTTGTGCTCCTAACGCTCCGATAATTGATAAAAGCTTCATTCTTGGAATGTCAAATGTAGAAGAAAAATATCCTGGAGATGTTCCATATAATGCATGCCAAATAGGGAATATAATAATTGGAAGTAAATACACGGATAAAACAATAAATCCTGATATTATTGTAAACCAGGGATATGTAAAATGCTCAATTTGTGTAACTAGTGGAAACTCGTGCATTACTACAGACTCAAATATTTACAAAAGACTTAAAGAATATGGCATAGACGTTACTTATATAGTCGAAAAAAATATTAGTCTATTAGACAGAAACGGACAAATAACCAAAATGCAAGGCTTTATAGGAGGGGCAAGTCTAGTTTTTGATAATAATTTTGTTTTATTTGGAGATATAGAAAAACTAGAAAGCAAAGAAATCATAAACGACTACGGTGGAGGAATTATTTATTAAATATTGCATAAAAGGTTGAAAAATTATTTATAAAGTATTAAAATAATATTTGTAAGGAGAGAAAAATATATGAAGAAAAGAATTATTTTATTAGGTTTAACTATTATACTAATTATGTCTATAATTACGACCACGTTTGTATATGCAGCGAATGAGGATGTTACTTTGGAGAAGGTAAAAGACAATGTATGTACTATAAAATTAGGAGAAGATGGAGAAGTAATAAAACAATTACTTACTGTTGACAATGAAAATAAAGAAGCTACTTTACAGATTGATGTAAAGAATCTTAAAAGTGAAGATGAAGCAATAAAACCTACAGAGATATTTTTAGTAATTGATAATTCTAAGAGTATGTCGGATAATACTTTAGCAGATGGAAGAACAAGAAAAGAAGCTGTATTTACAGCTGCAAAGTCCTTGACAGACAAAATAATCCAAGAACAACCAACGACTAAAATTGGAATTGTAAGTTTTTCTTCAAATTCGGATACAACTAAAGAAGGAACTTTAGAAGATGCTAATCTTGTGATTATGCCAACTAATAATGCAACAGATATTACAACAGCTATCGATGGAATTGCAACAACAGGAGTAAGAACAAATATTGACGCTGGATTGCAAATAGCAAAAACCAATTTTAGTACAGATGAAGGAGTTAATAGACATTTAATTCTACTAACAGATGGGGTTCCAAATAATTCTGTAGGAACATCTATGGCATATTCTGGAGCCACGGCAACAAATACTAAAGCGACTTTACAATCATTAGTAAATAGTAATATTAATATTATAACTGTCATGACCGGAGTGGATTCAACATATCAACCAGACCCAGATGGAAATTTGTCTGCAGAAGCTGCAGGAAAAACTTATAGGGATTTAGCAGAAGAAATATTTGGTACACAAGCTCAACCAAATTATGGAAAATTTTATTATGTATCAGATGAATCTGTTGAAGATACAATTACTGAAGATGTATATAATGATGTAAAAATAGTAATAAAAAATGAGATAAAAAACATTATTTTAGTAGACTACTTCCCAACTGACATTATAGAAAACTATGACTTTGAAATAGTTGAAAAAGCAAATATTGGAACAGTAACTCCAACTGTTAATACTGATGATAACAGTATAACATGGACAATTCAAACTTTAAAAGCTGGAGAAACGGCATCATTTAAATACAAATTAAAATTAAAAGAACAATTTAATAGAGAAATAATAAATGTAGAAACGCCAACAAACGAAAAGGTTGATGTAAGTTATACCGGAACAGATGAAAACACAGAAAAGCAAACTTCTAATGTGTCACCATCTATTATATTAAAACAAGATACAGCGCCAGACCCAATTCCTCAAACAGGGGATAATACAATGATAATAGCATTAGCAATTATCGGATTAGTAACAGTAGCAATTATAGGAATAGCAAAATATCGTAATAAATAAAATATAACGAAGCCAGAAATATTTTAATTCTGGCTTCAAATTTTTTTAATTTTGCAATTCTTGTTCGATATTTAGCAATCTGTTATATTTAGCTATTCTATCTGTTCTACAAGGGGCGCCAGATTTTATTTGCCCAATATTTGTGGCAACTGCAATGTCTGCAATGGTGGTGTCTTCAGTTTCACCAGACCTATGAGAGATAATTACTTTATAGCCGTTAAATTTCGCAAGTTCTATAGCATCAAGGGTTTCCGTTAATGTGCCAATTTGATTTGGTTTTATTAAAATGCTATTAGCAACCTTTAAATCAATTCCCTTTTTCAATCTTGCAACATTTGTAACGAATAAGTCATCGCCAACTAATTGAATCTTATTTCCTAACTTTTGCGTCAAAACTTTCCAAGAATCCCAATCTTCTTCTGCGAGGCCATCTTCTATTGAAACAATAGGGTATTTATTAGTAAGGTTGCAAAGATAATCAATCATTTCCTCTTTAGTTTTATATTCTCCAGTTTTCCAGAACAAATATCCATCTTTATTTTGCTTCTTTGCCTCATTATACATTTCTGTTGCTGCTACATCTAATGCGATTCCAATATCTTGATATAATTTATAGTTTGACTTCTCTATAGCTTCAACAATTAAATCTAGAGCTTCTTCAGTAGATTTTAAATTGGGAGCAAATCCACCTTCGTCCCCAACAGAAGTAGTTAATGTCTTTAATTTTAATAACTTTTTTAAAGTATTATATACAGCATCACTTAAGTATAAGTTCTGCGCAAATGTTTTACCTCCATATGGCACAATCATAAATTCTTGTAAACTCAAATTATTATCAGAATGCTTTCCTCCATTTAAAATATTCATCATGGGTGTAGGGAGCACGTGAGAATTTACTCCACCGATATAAGAATAAAGAGGAGTTCCAAGAGAATTGCTAGCTGCTCTACAACAAGCCAAAGATATTCCTAAAATTGCATTTGCTCCTAAATTTGATTTGTTAGGAGTACCATCTAATTCTAAAAGCAACTTGTCAATCTTTCTTTGGTCATACACATTAGCACCAATCAGTTTTTTAGATATCTTGTTAACATTGGAAACTGCCTGAAGCACTCCTTTACCATTATATCTGCTATCATCAGAATCTCTCAACTCAACTGCCTCAAAACTTCCAGTAGAAGCACCAGATGGAACTATGGCCATTCCAGAGAAACCACCGTCGGTAACAACTTCAACCTGTACAGTTGGATTCCCCCTAGAATCTAAAACCTCTAAAGCATTAACACTTTGAATTCCTAAATAATCTTTCATAAACTTTACCTCCAATATTAATATTATTTACAAGATATGGAATTTAATACAAAAATAAAGAAGTGATAGAAAATGGATTTCTATCACTTCTTTGGTT
Source organism: uncultured Clostridium sp. (assembly GCA_946008205.1). Lineage (GTDB taxonomy): Bacteria > Bacillota > Clostridia > TANB77 > CAG-508 > CAG-245. Next base: position 9,769 of record CAMGAZ010000032.1, read on the forward strand.
GGGATGGTGTGATTCGAACACACGCATATCGGAGTCAGAGTCCGAGGCCTTACCGCTTGGCGACATCCCAATATTCAAATAACAATATATATAATAACACAAATAAATATAAAAATCTAGTATTATCAAAAATATTTATAAATTCCGTTCTCCAAACGCGGAGAGGAAGTGGAGTTTCTAAGTGCATTGTTACGATAGCTGGTTTATGTGAGGTATGTAAATACAGGGTTGAACTCAATTTAAATATTATATGTAACTGTCTTTTCTGTAGTTTGTGTAATGTTTTTTCGTAGTGTTGGTAGTAGGTTTTGATAGGTGAGTTAATAAATTTGTAAAAATTATTGCAAAAAATAAACTGTAATGTTATATTAATAACAGATGTATTTAATATCTATATAGTAAAGTATAGAGTAAATACAACGAAGCAATAGAGTAAGAATACTATAATAGATATTAATTACAACGAAAAATAAGAATTATAGTATAAAACATTAGGAAAAAATAAATTCTAAAGATATTATTATTTTAAATAAAAGTTAAAAAGAAAGCTAAGAATAATAAAAAATAGACACCAAATAATAACAAATAAAATCTTTAGAAAATAAAAAGAACGAGGAGGATAAAAATAAATGAAGAAAAATATAATGAAAAAAGCAAAACGGAATAACTCTAATCGCGCTCGTTGTAACAATAGTGGTGCTTTTGATACTAGCAGGAGTAAGTATTAATTTGGTAGTAGGAGAAAATGGAATAATAACAAAAGCAGGAGATGCAAGGGATAAAACAGAGCAAGCGAAGGCAAATGAAGA
>CAMGAZ010000033.1 GCA_946008205.1 uncultured Clostridium sp.
CTAAATTTATTAAAGTCTATTTGAAATATTATTTTTTCTTTTTTTAATACCTTTATTAATTTTAGATTCTCTATACTTATAGACCCAAAAGGTATTTCATTATTTTCGTTAACTACTTTTAAATAATAATTATTGTCCAAATCTATAATGTCTTTCATGATTTTAATCCTTTCCAGGTTTGCTTTTGAAAAAAAAATCAACCATTTTTTGATTGATTTTTGTATATTTTCTATTTTTTGGTACCACTGGTGGGACATCTCCCGCGGGCTACCAAATGTCCACAGGACATTTGCCTTCACGCCCTTTTCGAGTCCCATTTTATGTTTTTTCTATTTTTTGGTACCACTGGTGGGACTCGAACCCACATGGTTTCCCGCTGGATTTTGAATCCAGTGCGTCTGCCAATTCCGCCACAGTGGCTTTTATGTACTTTATTAATATAACATATTTTAAGTTTCTTGTCTATATATTTATCATTTATTTTATAATATTTTATTTTTCTTATAGTAATATTTATGATACAATATATAATATAATTTTATTTGAGGGAGAAAATATGGATTTCTTACTAAATATATTTCATTCATTTGGATTTGAAGCAATTTGTAAAATACTATTAGGTGGATTCCAGCGCAATTATTATCTGGCATTGGTTTTATAGGCGCTGGTACGATATTGCGTGATGGTTTTAATGTTAAAGGCCTTACAACAGCAGCAGGTCTCTTAGCAGTTACTTGTATCGGTTTAAGTATAGGAGCAGGATTTTACATGGGTGGTATTTTCGCAACTATAGTAGTTTAAGTTCAGAGGACGGCAATGAGGTATTTTCAGTTAAGCTTGTTGTACAATATAACAAAAAATTTCTAAATAAAAACGAACTTGTAAAAGATATCTCATTAGTCGAAAATGTATTGGAATTAAACGAAAATTAAAAACTGGATTTTTAGTCCAGTTTTATTATTTTTCTGTTTCGATTATATTATTTTTACCATCACATGTAATTGTTATTGTTCCGTTTTCATCTGTCCTATATATTTTCGCTTGCATGATTGCCAATTTATCTAAAGTAGTCTGTTTAGGGTGTCCATATTTGTTTGCAACTCCAACAGATATAATTGCTACTTCTGGCTTCACCTGATTTAAAAAGCTCTGTGATGTGCTAGTGTTTGAGCCATGATGTCCTATTTTTATAACATTGGTTTGTGGCCAACTTCTAGCCGCTTCGTTTTCTTCTTCAGCGTCCCCCATAAACAAAAAGCTTTGTTCTCCATATGTCATTCTTATAACAATGGATGATAAATTTAAATTGTTTGTTTCATTTCCATTCCCGCAACTCATTATTTCGCAAGTTGCATTCCCTAGCATAAATTTATACCCTATCTCTGGGGAAGTTATCTTTAACTCTTTATTACTTATAGAATCTAAGACATCTTCAAAGGTCTTTGTGTTGGTTTGCACTTTAGGCATATAAATTGTACCAATGTCAAAACTATTAATTACATCATCCATTCCTCCAATATGATCTTCGTGTGGATGTGTCCCTATTAAATAGTCTATCTTCTGTACTCCGTAATCTTTTAAATCTTTTACAACAGTTTTTCCCATTTCATTTGTTCCTGCGTCTATTAGCATGTTCTTTTCGTCACTCTGAATTAATATAGAATCTGCTTGCCCAACATCTAGATATCGTATAATTATATTCTTGCCATCTTCTATTCTGGCATTATCTGAAGTAGTACTGTTTTCTACAGTATTTGTAATTTCATAATTACTGGCAACTTGTTCAACTAAATTGTTTATATTATCAGATTGTATTTTATCTCCAAATATTGTAATAACTGCTATTACTAATATTGCTAGTAATCCGTATATTATATTTTTATTATTTTTACTTTTAGCCATATTTATTCCCCCAGTTTATTTATTTTTTCATTAGTTGTTCCACAAATTATCCATCTTTTCTTTTATTCTTTCGCTAATTTCCTGTTCTTTTCCTTGGTTTAATACAAATTTTCCTTCTTTGCGTATTAAAATATTTCCTTCCCTTGCTCCCTCAGGTAGTTCTTCTGCTTTTACATTTATCATTTCCTTAGTTTGCCTATTTTCACAAACAGCTATGTTCCCTTCAAATCTATCAATTGTAAATTCTTCTATATTGTTATCATTCATTCTTCTTATTCCTTCCTCTAACTCTTTTATAAACGTATCTATTATATCACTATGTTTTACTTCATTAGTTACCGATTTCACTAAGTCACTTAAGTTTATATTCATATAATTCCTTTCTGTGACTCTATTCTTTATTATTTCGCTAGCATGATTATATATTCTTATAAAAAATTTATCAAGATGATTGTCCAAATTCTTCTTGTTATTGACGTTTTTAGTAAAATGTGGTATAATTAAGAGGTTAGAGATACATAAGAAATTTATGTGTCCTAATATTAATTATGTTTTTTAAAGGAGATTTTTATAATGAGTAAAAAATTATATGTTTTTGGTCACACAAATCCTGATACAGATTCTATAATGTCTGCAATTGCTTTTGCTAATTTACAAAGAGCTTTAGGTTATGATGCAACTGCTTACAAATTAGGTGATGTAAATAAGGAGACTAAATATGCTTTAAAAACCTTTGAAGTTGAAGAACCTCAGACATTAGCAAGTGTTGATGAAAATTGTGATGTTGCTTTGGTTGATAATAACGAATTTTCACAAAGTGTAAATGGTATTGAAAAAGCCAACGTAAAAATGGTTGTAGACCATCATAAAATAAAATTTGAGACTATTGAACCTATATTTTATGTAGCAGAACCAGTTGGATGTACATCAACAATTATTTATAAATTATATAAACAAAATGATATTGAAATAAATTCTAAAATAGCTGGATTAATGCTTAGTGCAATCATTTCAGATACATTGCTATTTAAATCACCAACATGCACAGAGCAAGATAAAGAAATAGCACAAAAATTAGCCAAAATTGCTGGCGTTGACATCGATACATATGGTAAAGAAATGTTAAAAGCTGGAACAGATATTAGTGATTTCTCACCATACCAAGTTATCAATATAGATTCTAAAGAATTTGATGATAAAAAAGTAAAATTTGAGATTTCTCAAGTAAATGCTGTTGATTTAGATTCTGTATTTAGTAGACAGTCAGAACTAGAAAACGCGATAAACCAAGAAATAAAAGATAAAAACTTAGATTTTTATTTATTTGCTGCAACAGATATATTAAATGCAAATTCAAAAATTATTGCTTTAGGTAATAAAGCTAGCACTGTTGAAAAAGCATTTGGGGTGAATCTAGAAAACAATACAGCTATGTTAAACAACGTAGTTTCTAGAAAAAAGCAAATGTTACCAAACATTTTAAACAACTTAGACTAGTATTTTTCTTCATTTTGTGTTATAATAGATATGTAGTGATTTTATTTTGGAAGGAGAAATAAAATGATACCTGAAGAAGTTAAAATAAAAATGATAAATAATATTAAAACCTCAATGGAGATGGAAAATCAAAACTTAACTGCAAATGATATTTCTTTAATTAATGATTTTGCAGACAATAAAATATCAATGGAAGATGCAATGCAATCTATAAAATCTCAATTTTATAATATATAAAATAATCAATGATATATAATTCCTACTAATACAACTTATGAATTATATATCATTTTTTATTTGAAGGGATATGTGTTATGTACGAAAGTAAAAATTCTGTTTATTGTTATAAAGGTACTAATACCTTGGTTAATAAATTAAATATAAAAGATCCTATCTCACTAGAAAATTATGAAACTAGTGTCGTAGCTCTAAAACTTATGGCTTTAAATAAAAAAGGTATTACTGGCAATTTTGATGTTGAGCATTTTGTTAGTATCCATAAATTTTTATTTGAAGACATATACCCTTTTGCAGGGCTTTTTAGAAATGAGAATATTGCAAAAGATTATTTTCAATTTGCCCAATGGGAATATATTGAAAGCGAGTTAACTCGATTACTTAATGAATTAAAGAACGAAAATTTCTTAATAGGACTTTCTAAGGATGAAATGTCTAAAAGGTTAGCCTACTATTGGGCTGAGTTAAATGTTCTACATCCTTTTAGAGAGGGTAATGGCCGTACTACTAGAGAATTTTTAAGACAGCTTGCCTTAAAAAATAACTACATTCTTAACTTGCAAAACGTTGATTCAAAAGCTCTTTTAGATGCTAGTATAAAATCTATTATTGATACTTCTGAATTAGAAAAACTTTTATCTCAATGTTTAGAATTTCAGAATTAATTATTTTATAAATTATAAGATGTGCTTTTTTATAAAGTGCATCTACTTTTTTATTTTCAATGGTTTGAATCTGTCTTTAAACGTGTTATGTAACCTTTCTTTTTCTAACTACATAAAATGCAGTATAAAGCAAATTTAATAGCTTTAAATAAAAAGGAGGAAAAATTAATGTACAGATGCTTTAATAATAACTGTTGTTGCGCGCCAAACGATTATAATCCATTGACTAATCCTGCGCTAGAAACAATTTGTGATGATGTGCCAAATTATAATACCTGTGGATGCAATAATATGTATGACAAATGTAAATGTGGTTTTGATGAAGAAGAAAGTGTATTCCCTTTTAACCCTATGCTTGGTCAAAGTTACGTCCCTATTCAAACGATGACTAATACCTTCACTCCGTGCTGTGGATTAAAAAACGGAACTATATTTCCAGAACTCGTAAGTCCTTATTATCCATGCCAGAGTATCGAAGATATAGAATATCTAAGAAGTAGAAATACTATTGGAAAGGGGTGTAACGCATGCTACTAAATAATAATAATAATTGTTGTAATAATAATATTGATGATTGTAGTTATGAGCCAACCGGTATAAATGCTCAATTTGGTTATAATACATCAGATTTTAATAATTGCTGTAATCAAATGTGTTGCAAACAAAGAGATGAAATTGGTGAGAAAATGTTGTCTGATATAAGATGTTTAAAATTTGCAATAACTGATATTGGAGAATATCTAAATACACACCCAGATGATCAAAAAGCTCTATGCTTGCACAGAGAGTATTCTCATCAATTAAGAGATTTATCTGATAAATATCAAAGAATTTATGGCCCTCTTAGCATATATTTCCCTTGTAATAGTTGGAGATGGCTTGAAGAACCATGGCCATGGGAAGGAAGTGAAGTATAATGTGGACTTATAATAAAATGTTACAATACCCTATTAATATAAAAACAAGAAATCCTGAAATGGCAAAAGTTATAATATCTCAATACGGAGGTCCTGATGGTGAGCTTGCTGCATCTCTTAGATATCTATCTCAAAGATTCGCAATGCCAGATCAAAAAGCAAAAGCTACTTTAAATGATATTGGTACCGAGGAATTAGCTCACTTAGAAATGGTTGGTACTTTAGTACATCAGCTAACAGAAGGAGTATGTCCAGATGAATTAAAAAGAGCAGGCTTAGGCCCATATTACACAGACCATGGTGTAGATATATATCCTCAATCTGCCGCTGGTGTTCCTTTTGACGCAACATGTTTAGCTTGTAAAGGCGATGCAATAGCAAACTTACAAGAAGACTTAGCTGCAGAACAAAAAGCTAGAGCAACATATGAAAAATTAATAGATTTATGTGCCGATGAACCAGATGTTGTGGATGTTCTAAGATATTTGAGACAAAGAGAAATTGTTCACTTCCAAAGATTTGGTGAAGCATTAAGAGGAGTACAGGATAAAATGGCAGAGAAAAAGTTTTACATGAAAAATCAATGTAGAAATTCTACTGGCGATATTTCTTCTGAAAACAAATAGAAAAGGAGCCATGCCCCTTTTCTTCTTTATTTATATTCATTTTATATTTATTCTATTTTTCTTGTTTTTCAATATTGAAATTTGCTTTTTTTTGATACCATATATGCTAGTAAAACAGAAATACTGTCTTTTATCAAAAATGGTAATGAAACAAATTAAGCAGTAACTCATTGTAGTTACCGCTTAATCTGTTTATTATACTTTTAATACTCCACCAAGTGTTTTATTTACAGATGATTCTTTGTCTTTCATTATTTGATCTCCACCTGCAATTATAACAAGGTCACCTTTTTCAAGTATTTCTTGTTCTTTTAATTTTTCGATTCCGCATTCAATTGCTTTATTGATTGTTTCTTGTGCAGGAATGTAAACTGGTGTTACGTTCCAAGCAAGTGCTAATTGATTGAATGTTCTTCTATTGTCTGTGATAGCTAGGATTGGACAAGCTGCACCAAGTCCTGCTAAGTTTTTAGCTGATTTTCCTGTATGTGTATAGCATACAATTGCATCAGCTTTCATGTTTTTAGCTGTTACACATGTTGCATATGCTATATTTTCTTCAAGTGTCTTTAATTCAATGTTTTCGTTCTCTTCAAATCTCTTCCAGTAATTTATTTCTGGCTCTACTCTATTTGCTATCTTAACCATTGTTTTAACGCACTCAACTGGATAATCTCCTTGTGCGCATTCTCCAGAAAGCATTATTGCGCTTGTTCTGTCAAATATTGCATTTGCAACGTCGCTTGCTTCTGCTCTTGTTGGTAGTGGTTGATGTGTCATTGATTCTAACATTTGTGTTGCTGTAATTACTGGTTTGTTTTGTTTGTTGCACATCTTTATAAGTTTCTTATGCATTATATGTGTTTCTGAAAAATCTGTTTCTGTAGCCATATCTCCACGAGCAATCATTTGGCTATCTGCTAAATCTACTATAGTATCTACGTTAGCAATACCTTCAACATTCTCTATTTTTGTTATTATTTGTATGTCTTTTCCACCATTCTCGTCTAGTATTTTTCTTACATTTTTGATATCTTCAGCATTTCTTGCGAATGAAATAGCTACAAAATCATATCCATGTTCACAAGCTGCTTTTAAGTCTGCTATATCTTTTTCAGCTAATCCTGGTAATCTTATTACTGTTCCAGGTAAGTTCATTGTTTTTCTACTTCCTAATCCATTACCATGAACTACAGTACAAACAATGTCTTTTCCTGCTATTTCATCAACTTTTAATTCTATGGCTCCATCATCTATTAATATTTTTGTTCCTGGCTTAACATCTTTATATAATTCTTTGTAGCTTACAGAAACTTTTTCTTCATTTCCTACAATGTCTTCATTTACTAATGTGAATTTTTGACCATCTTTTAGTTGTATTTTTGTATTTTTTCCTGTATACAACATTCCTGTTCTTATTTCTGGTCCTTTCATATCTAGCAATAGTGCGATTGGAATATCTTTCTCTTCTCTTAGTTTTAGTATTGTCTCAGTTTTGTCTTTCTGTTCCTCCCAGCTACCATGTGAATAGTTTATTCTTGTTACATTTAAACCTGCATCAAATAATTCTTCTAATCTGTTTTCACTGGCTGGTCCTATTGTTCCAACAATTTTAGTTTTTCTTAAACTTTTCATTTTACTTAACTCCTCTTTTCGCTTTATAATTTGCAGGCAATATTATATCACTATAATATTTTATTTTCAAGTACTTTTATTAGTTATTTTATACCTTTTTTAGGATTTTTGTCATAATTTGACTTTTATTGTTATTTGTTGTATTCTATATGCAAATTACTATGTAGAAAGGATGTAATTTTTATGTTAAAAGAATTTAAAGAATTCGCTATGAAAGGTAATGTCATGGATTTAGCAATAGGTGTTGTAATTGGAGCTGCTTTTCAGAAGATTGTTACTTCGTTAGTTGAAGATGTTATTATGCCATTCATTTCTATTTTGACTGGAAAAATTGATTTTTCTGATATGGTGCTTACAGTTGGTAATGCTTCTATTAAATATGGCAATTTCATAACTACGATTGTCAATTTTTTAATAATTTCTTTCTCTATCTTTCTTGTTGTTAAGTATATTAATAAACTTAATAAATTAAAAGATTTAAATGATAAGTTTGTTAGTTCTATTGATAAATCCGGGAAATTTAACAAACATAAACATTCCGAAGAATCCACAACTATTGTGGAACCCGACACAAAAGTATGTCCTTATTGCTTATCCGAAATAAAATATAAAGCAACAAGATGTCCTCATTGTACTTCAGAGCAACCTGAAATAGAATCTTTAGAAACTCAAGAACACGATTCTATAAAAACAGAACAATAAAATAAAAAATGGAAACTATTATATAGTATTCCATTTTTTTATTATTTTATTCTCTAACTTGAGTCTACGCATTTTCGTTTGAATTTCTTCTTTGTTGTTTTCTTGCCTTTCTGCAATCAGGGCATCTTTTTGGTTCATTTGTGAAACCTTTTTCTGCATAGAAAGCTTGTTCACCCTCAGTAAAAACAAACTCTTTTCCGCAATCACTACATACTAAAGTTTTGTCTGCCATTTTATTACCTCCTTCTTAAAAATTAGATTTAATATTTTTTGACACTGTACCTTTTTAAGAAGGAAAATATCTACTAAATAATTAAATTTGGTTTTATAACCATTGCTACTATAACATATAAGTTTTAAAAATTCAAGATTTTTGGAAAATTTTTCTAATTTTTAAAACCTATATATTTTGTTTCCTTAGAGAATACTAACATGGTCTCAAATATCGGTGCTAATAGCCATAGTCCAAAAGCAAAAAATGTTCCCTTGCCAAAAGATTCCGCTAACATAAATTTACTTGCAACACTTACAACAAATAGTAACACCCAACCAACTACTGGCACAAGCAATAGTAATAACCACCATGGGCTCATTCCACAAATTTTTAACATAACTATATTTCTATATATTGGTACAAAAGGTGCCCATGCTCTTTTATGAGCTTTTTTGTATATAACACATCTTAGTAATGTTCTATAAATGAATAATATTATTGATAAGATTATTATAATTTTTACAACATAAGCTGATAGTAATATTTCCATTACAAAATTTACTTTTTCAGTGGCTGTCATATTTCCGGTAATATCTTTTAATATAGATGCTGCATTTTCTCCGTTTTCAACTTTTGTAGCTATTCGTTCAATGTCAACTTGTCCTAATATCTTTCTTAACTGTGTTGTATCTACACTTTTTAATAGAGTAATTACACTATCTACATTATCCATTTGGACATTATTCTCTTCTAATTCTTTCTTGTTTTGTTCTATCATATCTGCAATTTCGTTGTTGGTATATTGCACTGTAAGTTGATTATATAGATTTAAGGTTTGTGATAATAAACTTTTATCCATTCCTTCTGATTTTATCGTAAGTATTAAGTCTTTTATTGTGTCAGATGCCTCTTCTTCATTTTCTACATCTATTGTATAATTAGATATGTTGTTAGGTACCTTTTTTTCATCTATTCCTGAACTTACTACAGCGTTTGCTTTGTTTGCGCTGATGAATAGTATTACTGCAGTCGTAAAAATAATCTTTATTAATATACTTTCTATCTTTCTCTTTAAATTTTCTTTAGTATTAATTTTTATCATAATTGTTCTCCTTATTGTCCTATTATTATTACATTTATTAAAACTCAAATAAAAAGATATCATTCTACAATTTAATTGTCAACCAGTTTTTATAAAAATAAGTAATATAATTTTATTTATTTCATATATAATTATAAAATATTGTTGGAGGGTTCTATGGTTGTTGATACTTCGGTAAAATATAATTCTTCTTTGCTAAAATCTGATATTAATAATTTAGCTATACGATATCCATTTATTAAAACTATAACTATTGGTTACAGTGTTTTAAATGTTCCTATATATTGTTTAAAAATACGGCTCTGGAGCTAAAGAAGTTTTTTATTGCGCCTCAACTCACGCTAACGAATGGATAACTTCTATTTTACTAATGAAATTCGTGGAAAACTTGTGTATTTCCTATTCGCGAAATTTGAAATTATATGGATATAGTGTAAAGCAAATATTCAGCAATGTTACTTTTTACATAGTGCCTATGGTAAATCCAGATGGGGTAAATTTAGTAAACTCTAATATTAACTTTAGTTCTAATGAATATATCTATACAAGGTATATCGCTAGAAAATTTCCTAATATTCCTTTTCCTGATGGCTGGAAAGCTA
>CAMGAZ010000034.1 GCA_946008205.1 uncultured Clostridium sp.
TATAGATTTTTCGCAAGAAGTAAAAAAATATGGAATCGGAATAGTTGTACCAGGTGTTAGTAATACAATTATCTTAATGTGCTTAGGAGTTTATTCAGAATATATTACCGCTATTTCTTCAGTTGATTTGCTTGTACTCGCTCCTATGTGCATTGGCATTTTATTTGGCAGTATTCTATGGTTAAAAATAATCAATATATTGCTACACAAATATCACGAAGTTACATTTTACTCTATAATTGGTTTCACATTAGGCTCCATATTCGTACTATATCCTGGTCTTACATTTAACTTTACTGGTGTCCTATCTATAGTTTTACTAATAATTGCAACTATGCTTTCTTACAAATTGTCTACATATGAAAAAAATATATAAGAGCGTGAATCTATTTTAAAAATAAAAGATTAATTCCGCGCAGCGAGCAAACGAAAGCTTTAGCTTGAGTGCGATTGAAGCAACTTTCATATTTATAAAAATTAAAATTGAAAGTTGCGACAGCAAGGAAAATCTTTTATTTTTAAAATAGATTCACGCTTTTCTGTAATTCTAAATTTTTACTTTTTCCTTCTTAATATCCATCCTTTTTTTACTTCAAAAGGAATTAATAATCTTACTGTTTGTCCTAGCTTTCCAGGATTTACAGTCTGTATTTCTTCTCCTGTTTCACTATCATATAGTTTTTCTATTTTAAATGATTTTACTTCTATCTCGTTTGGTACTATTAATTCTAAAGTATCGCCAACTGATAGTTTATTTTTTATTTCAACCAGTACTGGCTCGTATTTTGTACTAGCTACTTTTGATTTTTCTGTTTCATTTTCTGTGTTCTTATCTTCTAGTATTTTTCCACCAAATTCATAATTTGGGTTGTATTGTTTTCCTTCATATTCTTGGAAATCTTTGTTATTTCTATCATTGAAGTAAAATGTTGTAAGTCCTCTTGTTTTTACTTTTTCTAGCTCTTTTAAGTATTTTTTGTAGTCATATCCTGCTGGGTTTGCCATATAATCATCTATTGCATTTCTATATACATTTACCACACTTGCTAAATAGTATTCTGTTTTTAGTCTTCCTTCTATTTTTAGACTATCTACTCCCATTTCTACAATTTGAGGAATTTCTTTTATTAAGCATAAGTCTTTTGAAGATAATATATAAGTTCCGTTTTCATCTGTCTCTACTGGCATTAAATTTCCTGGATTATTTTTTTCTTCTAAGTACATATTATATGCCCATCTACAACTTTGTGAACAATCTCCTAAATTAGCTGACCTACAAGATAAATATTCGCTTAAGAAACATCTTCCTGAATAAGCCCAACATAATGCACCATGTATAAACATTTCCACTTCTAAGTCTTTAGGCTTATTCTTCATTATTTCTTCTATCTGTTCTTTGCTTGTTTCTCTTCCAAGAATTACTCTTTTGGCTCCATTATCATACCAAAACTTTGCCGCATGATAACTTACAACATTGGCTTGTGTACTTATATGTATTTCTATATTTGGAGCTATTTCTTTAATTTTTTGAATTACTCCACCGTCAGATGCGATTATTGCATCCACATGTACTCTATCTAACATTCTTACTTGTTTTTCTATCTCTTCATAATTTGTATCCCATGCATAAATGTTTAAAGCTGCATATACTTTTTTTCCTATTGAGTGAGCATATTCTATTGTTTTTTCTAAATCATTATCATCTACTTCTGCTCTGCTTCTTAAAGATAATGATGCAGTTCCACAGTATACTGCATCTGCTCCATACATAAATGCAACTTTTGCTTTCTCAAATGAGCCTGCTGGGGCTAATAATTCTGGTTTCTTCATATTTATTCTCCTTTTATTTTTTTAGATATGGCAAGTCCATCTCCAACTTCTAAAATTTGAGTTTCAAGTTCTGGATTTTCCGTTGTTTCTTTTATGTATTGTCTTAAATGCGTTACTGCTGTACGTTGTTTATGTTTGTTGTAATCGCTCATAACATAGCCTTTATATAAAATATTATCTGCTAATATTATTCCATCATCTTTAAGCATACGCAATGCTTGTTCCAAAAAGAAAGGATATTTTCCTTTTGCAGCATCTATAAATACAACATCATACTTTTCATTTAAAGTTGGTAAAATTTCTACTGCATCTCCTTCATACAATTTTATTTTGTCTTCTACTCCAACTTTTTTTATGTTTTCTCTAGCTTCCGCTTCTCTTTGTGGATCTCTTTCAATTGTATCTATTCTTCCATTTTCTTTTAAATATTCTGAGAAACATATCGCTGAATATCCAACAGCAGTACCGATTTCTAATATTTTCTCTGGTTTCTTTTCCATTAATATTTTAGCAATTACTTCTAATGTATCATCCATTATAATTGGTATATGTTCTTCTAATGCTTTTTGTTTAATTTTAAATAATTCTTCTTTATTCATTTTCTTTCCTTCCTATCTTGTCTATTATACCATTAAATCTACTCTAATATCAACGTTTTCAATATCATTTTTCACATTATGACAAACTTTTCACTTTTAATATTGTAAAATATTTTATGGAAACTATATGTTTCCGGAGGGAGGTGATTAAAATGACCTCTAGAAAACAAGAGAAAAATAGTACTAGTAAGCTTTCAAAATTTTTACATAATATATTGAACATATTGAAAGAGATTTTGAAAATAGCTGAGGTACTAAAGTCTATTATTGATTTATTTCAGTAATGGAAAAACAGGCATATTAGTGGATATGCCTGTTTTTTTTGACAATTTTAAATTGTCGTGGAAACTTCGTTTTCCGAAATTTGTGTAACTCATGACCTCTAGATTGTTACATTATCATTATACTACATATGTTTTGTTTTATGCAATGCTTTTTTAATAATATCTTTGATAATCGTTCGACATTTTTTACAATTTAGTTTATATTATCTTCTTGCAGCTTTTTCTCTGTCTTTGTTGTTTAATATAACTTTTCTTAGTCTGATATTTTTTGGAGTTACTTCTACTAGTTCATCTTCTGCTATAAATTCAATAGCTTTTTCTAATGATAATTGAACTGGTGGAACTAGTCTTAGTGCATCATCTGATCCTGAAGCTCTAGTATTTGTTAAATGTTTTTCTTTACATACATTTATTGATATGTCTTCATTTCTTGAGTTTATTCCAACAATCATACCTTCATATACTTCAACACCAGGTCCTATAAATAATTCTCCTCTTAATTGTGCATTGTATAGTCCATATGTTATTGATGTTCCTTGTTCAAATGCTACTAAAACACCTCTTGTTCTAGCTTGAATATCTCCTTTATATGGCTCATAGCAATCAAATATTGAGTTCATTGTTCCTGTACCTTTTGTATCTGTTAAGAATTCTGTTCTATATCCTATTAATCCACGAGCTGGAATTTTAAATTCTATTTTGGTATGTCCTGGTTCAGCAGGTTCCATATTTTTCATTTCAGCTTTACGTCTTCCTAGTTTTTCTATAACTGTTCCTATGCTATCATCTGGTACATTTACAACTAAATCCTCTATTGGCTCACATTTAACGCCATCAATCTCTTTGTATATAACCTTTGGGCGAGATACTAAAAGCTCATATCCTTCTCTTCTCATTTCTTCAATTAATACAGATAAGTGTAATTCTCCTCGTCCACATACTTCAAAACTATCTGGAGAAGCAGATTCAATTAAACCTAAAAGTACATTGATTGCTAACAAATTAAATAATCTAACTCTAAAATGACTTGATGTAACAAACTCTCCTTCTTGTCCAGCAAAAGGTCCATTATTTACGCTAAAAGTCATAGAAACAGTTGGTTCATCTATATTTACAAATGGAATTTTTTCTGGATTTGAGATATCACAGATTGTATCTCCTATGCTAATATCCGGAATTCCTGATATTGCAACTATATCTCCAGCTTCAACTTCGTCGACCTCTGTTCTTTTTAGCCCCATAAAAGTAAATAGTTTTGCAATTTTTCCTTGTGTATTTTTGTCTTGTTTACAAATTGCTACTGGCATACCATTTTTTATATGTCCACGCTCAACTCTTCCTATAGCAATTCTTCCTAGATAATCATCATAATCTATGTTAGATACTAACATTTGCATTGTTCCATCCATATCGCATGCTGGTGGTTCTATCTTATCTATTATTGTGTCAAATATGCATGTAATATTATCAGATTCATCCTCTAAGTTCATTTTTGCGATTCCATTTTTAGCTGATGCATATATTACAGGGAAATCTAATTGGTCATCTGTTGCGTTTAATTCTATAAATAATTCTATTACTTTGTCTAATGCCTTTTCTGGCTCTGCTCCTGGTCTGTCTATTTTGTTTATAACAACAATTGGTTTCAAATTCAATGCCAAAGATTTCTTTAAAACCTCTCTAGTTTGAGGCATTGGCCCTTCAAAAGCATCAACTAGTAATAAAACTCCGTCAACAGTTTTTAAAACACGCTCAACCTCTCCACCAAAATCAGCATGTCCTGGAGTATCAACTATATTAATCTTTACTCCATTGTACATTACAGATGTGGTTTTAGAAAGTATTGTTATTCCTCTTTCTTTTTCTATATCTCCCGAATCCATCACTCTTTCAGCCACTTGTTCATTAGCTCTAAAAACATGGCTTTGTTTCAACAAAGCATCCACTAATGTTGTTTTACCATGGTCAACGTGTGCTATTATTGCTATATTTCTAATATTCTTATTATTCATTTTATGTTCCCCCTTTGCACCACTAGGGACGGTTCTCAATGGTCCCACCTGTCCCTGATTGGTCCACAATTTTTATTTTTACTTTACGTTTGAATTGAGCGAAATCACAAATTTTCGCTCAATTTCAAATTAATTAATTTATCCTTTTTAATTGTGTAGCATATTTTAATGTGTTTTACCAGCTACTAAACATTATTCTTCTTTATATTCTTGAGAAGTACCCTCAAGCTCCCTTATTGAGAGTTCTATCTTTTTGTTTTCTAAGTCTATATCTATTATTTTGGCATTGACTTTTTGCCCTACTTTCAATTCTTCTTCAGGTTTTACTATTTTTCTTTCGCATATTTGCGAGATATGAACTAGCCCTTCTATGCCTTTTTCTAGCTCTGCAAATGCTCCAAATGGCATTAATTTAGAAATTTTAACTTTTACAACATCTCCCACATGATACTTTTCTTCGACTTTATTCCATGGGTTTGGTCCTCTTTTCTCATATGAAAGTTTAAATCTTCTATTTTCTCTATCTAGTTCTTTTACTTTTACTTCTATTTCTTGTCCTACTTGCAATATGTCTCTTGGGTTTTGATTTCTTCCCCATGCCATTTCTGATATATGTAATAATCCTTGAGCTCCACCAATGTCTACAAATGCTCCGTAATCGCTGATACTTGTAACTATACCTTTATATTTTTTATTTACTTCGATACTATTCCATAGCGTTTTTTCTTTTTCTTTCTTTTCTTCTTCTACTACATCTTTTACAGAGCCTATTATCTTTTTCGCTCTTTCATCGTTCTCGATTACTCTAAATCTGATTGTCTTTCCCTTATATGTATTTATGTCCTCATCTCTGCCAACTTCCGAAAGAGAAATTGGTATAAATATTCTGATTAGATTTTTATAAAGCACTACTAAACAATTTTTGTATGATTGTCTTATAATATCTTCAAAAATATATCTATTTTCAACCTTTTCTTTAAACTCTTTTCTTATTTCTTTTATTTTAGCATGTTTGCAAGACATTAAGACATTACCTTGACCATCATTCAATTTTAGAACATCTGCTTTTATTTTATCTCCAACTTTGTATTCTGCAGTTGGTTCTAAATCATTCTCACTAAAATATTCATTTCTTGGAATTATACCATCTGCCTTATATCCTATATCCACAAAGATTTCTCCATTTGCATTAATGTCTACTATTGTCCCTGTAATGGTGTTTCCAACTTTGATTTCTTTAAATGTCTGATTAATTATATCTTCGAAAGTTAAATTGTCTTCAAATTTTTTCATAAAAATCCTTCATTTCTAATTTATTTTACCCCATTTATTCTTTGACAAATGGGCAATTTTCTGTTCATAATTATACCTTATTTTCCTTTTTTTGTCAACATAATTATGTTATCCATTATTTCTTTAGTTGCTTTTTCTAAATCTTCTTTTTCTGGATTCTTATTGCTGTAATTAGTATAGTCTATTGGCTTACCATAATTCAAGGTTACTTTGGTAAAAGGTTTGAATGTTCCTTGTATTCCTACTGGCACCACTTTAGACTTTGTTTTCAAAGCCATATAAGCTGCTCCATTTTGAACTTTTGCCCCTTTTTCAAGACCTCTCCTCGTTCCTTCTGGGAATAGTCCTAAAGCATTTCCATCTTTTAAGGCTCCTAAACATCTTTTCATGGCTTCCATGTCTCTCATGCCCCTTTTAATCGGAATTACATCAAATACATGTGCTATCCAATTTAAAAAGCTATTGTTAAAAAGGTCTTCTTTAGCAATAAACAATATTCTTCTTTTAGTAGCAGTTACAAGGCCTACAGCATCCCACATATTTAAATGATTTGCACATAGTATTACAGGTCCATCAATTGGAACATTTTCTTCGCCCGTTTTTTCTATTCTAAACAGTATTCTGTAAAAAGCATATATAAGCTTTTTAATTGTTGCTCTCTCTATTTTTTTCCAAGTTGTCTCTGGCCTTATCTTATAAATTTTCTCTTCTTTCTTTTTTTCTTTTAGCTTTTTGTCTATCACTTTGCACATTGCTTGTTCTTGTTGTTTTATGGTCATTTGAGTTGTATCTATAACTACGGCTCCTGGAGCCACCTTCAGAGCTCCCATTTCTTTTTCCATGTCATTTTTATCTCTTTTTTTAATACTTTCAAGCACCTCTTCATAAGACATTTCGATTCCTTTTTCTTGATTTTGTTGGAATCTTCTCTGAGCTCTAACTTCAACATTTGCATCAAGATATATCTTAACATCTGCAGTTGGAAATACTACAGTTCCTATATCTCTTCCCTCCATAATTACATTTTTACCTTGAGCCATTTTTCTTTGAAGTCCAGACATTGCAAGGCGTATTTGTTTTATGCTAGAAACAGTTGAAACATTTGCAGACACTTCCTTGCTTCTTATCTGCTCTGTTACATCTATAAGTTGCACCAGTATCTATATTTACTAGATTATATTTTTTTGACAATCTGCTTGCCATAGTTCCTTTGCCTGTTCCTGCAGGTCCATCTATTGCTACTATAAAAGACATTATTTTCCTCCTCTTTTTAGAGATTACCCTTAAAACGGCATGGGCTACTCTAATACGTATTAATTAATTATATGTTAATTTTACTATTGCCCCAATTAGGGACAGGTGGGACCATTAAGAACCGTCCCTAATGGTCCATGTGGATTCCTTTTGCTACTAGGTCTACTTTTATTACGTTCATTGTTGTTTGTTTTTCTATTTCTTTTTTCACTTTTGTTTTGAAAGTTTGTAATACTTCTATTATGTTGTATCCATAGTTTAAGATTGCTTCCATGTATATTGATATTCCGTCGCCATAGTTTTCTGCTCTTGTTCTTGTTACTTCATATATTTCTGGCATTTTTCGGGCAACTCTTTCAGCTATTTGTCTGAATACACTATCTGATATTGTGAAGTTTCCTAAATAGCTGAATGTTGGTCTTATTATTGATTTTTCTGATATGTATGGATTTCCGCCTTTTCCTTTAGATTTGAATATTTGTAGTGGATCTAGTATGTATCCTGAAAAGTCTTTTTTTATTTCAAATGTTGGGACTGGGATTACGTGTTTTCCTTGGGTTACACGTATATTTCTTGCTTTTTCCATTTCTTCTTCTGTTGCAACTTCATTTATATATATTGTTTTTTGTATTTCTGGCAAATCCAAACTTTCTCTTATTTTTTCCACCATTTTGTCAGATGTACCAAGAATTAGTAAACTATCTGGCTTGTATTTTTCTAATGCCTTTTTCATTTCTTCTTGTTCTTTTTCTTCTATAAATAAAGCATGCCTTACGGTTTCTATTTTAGTTGGAGCCTTTTTTGCTGATGTTCCTGCTAACACTTCGTTTTCATCTATTAATAGTCCATCATCTATTATATAATGAATATTATTCTCATTTGCAACAAGTTGCGCTCTATAGCTTTTGCCTGTCCCTGACGGTCCAACGAAAGCATATACTCTCATTTTTTGTTTTTCCACTTATAGTCTCTCTTTTCTCTATTAATTTAGATTTTTTCAAAATCTATAAAATGATTTCTTTATGTTCTTGACAAATTTTATAGAAAATTAATTGTTTCGGCATTTAATCAACTTTGCTGTTAATTGTACCATTCTTTTCTATCAATTCTATCGTATATTCATAATTTTTGTACTTATTTTTGAACTGCTTATCTTCTATTTTTGTAATTTGATATTTATCCGATATCTCTTCCAAAAGTTCATGTGTGTTGCCACTTTCAACTAACCATATTCTACCAGTATAATTATCTAAAATTTCAGGTAGCGTATCTTTAATTTCCATATATGGTCCAAATGCTTTATATGCCTCTTCTACTCTCCATTTTTCTTTGTTATAAAAATATGAAATATTTTCATGATTTTGCGATACTTCTGTTGTTATAACTTCTCCAT
Source organism: uncultured Clostridium sp. (assembly GCA_946008205.1). Lineage (GTDB taxonomy): Bacteria > Bacillota > Clostridia > TANB77 > CAG-508 > CAG-245. Next base: position 8,666 of record CAMGAZ010000034.1, read on the forward strand.
TTATAGCATTTGAATAAACTATAATATCATCATCTTCAATATTCTCATCTAAGTACGCCATAAAATCTCTATTGTTTTTGTTATAATTCTCTTTTATAGTAATTATATTACTTGCAGTAGATAATATTAGTATAGTAGCACAAACAGTAAGCACTCTCCATTTTTTTGTATCTTTTGCCATAAAAAAGCTAATTCCAAATATTAATAACCCTGTTACTACTAGTAAATATCTATTTAGTAAAATTACAGAATGCAAACATGCTGATATAATTAGCGCAATTATAATAACCGCAATATATATAATAAAGCACAAATCCGCAGGCTTTCTTTCATCTTTGTTAGTTTTAAAAATTAAATATACAATATACGCATAAAAAGCTGTTGAAAGTATGATTGGTTGAAATGATAAATTTCCTGCATATTGTATTGTAAGTATATCATATATAGTCCCTGGAAATGTAAGGGTTATCCAAAAACCTGTACCTTTCAAATTTGAAAGGAATGATATAAGCCATGGCAAATACAAAGCCACTTGAATGCCTGCCATTACCAAGAAAATTATTAAATCTTGCTTTCTTTCTTTTCTATTCTTTATTAGATATATTAAAAGTAACAAATTTATAATTCCAGCAAGCATAAGTCCATAATAATGAGTATATGCAACAAGTATACTGCTAAGCCCAAAGAAAATATATCCGGCTCTATTCGACTTGCCTTGATATATTCTATAAGCATAAATTGCCATTATTGTTCCAAGTAGCATTCCTAAAGCATACATTCTAATTTCTCCAGCAAACTGCGCACTTACTGGTAAAAATAATGTTAGAAAAGAGAACAATAATCCCGTTTTTTCTCCAAAATCTTTTCTAATATGCGTATAGCCAATTACTCCAAGCAAAGCTATGCAAACTGCTGAAAATAATCTATACACCACTACATTGCTTCCAAATACTAAATATAAAATGTGCAAGCAATAGTAATAAAAAATTGGATGTACATCATGAGAACTTGTTTCCCAAATTTCTGCGAACGAATGCCTTGCAATTCCTACTGAATAGCTTTCATCAAACCACATGTTATTATGAAATACCGACAAAAATATAAAAATTATTCCCAATATAATTATTGCGATATGTACATATTTAAAATCAATTTTATTTATTTTTTCTTTCAATTTATCCACTTTTTATATACCTCTTCTAATAATATCTGCTACATTTTATCATACAGAACAGTTTTTCTCAATACTAATTACAACTTTTACTCCAAAAAGGTTACATATGTTACAGCTCACTATATAAG
>CAMGAZ010000035.1 GCA_946008205.1 uncultured Clostridium sp.
ATATTTGTATAACCCTTTGCCTTTGGAACATTAAAGCCATTATCAGTTAAGAATTGTCTAAATAAAGCCTTATTTTGAAGAATGTCTACAGACTTTGATGGGTGTCCCGGAAGTCCCATCTTTTCTGCAACATAATAGCAAGTATCAACACCTGGGTCACAAGCAAACGATAAAATGCCATCAATTTCTAACTCTTTTGCTTTTGCTAATACTGCTTCCTTATCAATAATACTAACATTCGCATATTCATCTGAATACTTGTGTGCAATATTATTGGGCAAATAATCACAAGTAATAACATATATGCCCAATTTATGAGCAGCTTCAATAACTGGCAGAGCATATCGCGCACCACCTAATAGCATAAGTTTTTTCATCTAATTTTCCTTTTTCTTTCTAAAAATCTTTTGAATCATTGGCTTAACCATATTCCAACAATATGTAAATGATTCGAGCTTTAACAAAGCTGACAAACCAATATATATTACTGCACCAAGCGGAACCTGAATTAATAATGTTAACCAATTTGACAAGTGTAAGAAATTCACACAATACACACATGCACCCATAAATGCAGCCAATACGATTCCCGGCAAAATATCTTTAAGTTGTTCTAAATAACTATAATTCATTAGCTTTTTATTAGGCAACGAATTGATGATTTGAGACAATACGCTCGTAACAAGCAAGCTATAAGCCATCGCCATAACACTAATTTTGAATGTAACTAATATTGCAACAATTCCAACAATTTTCTTAATAATTTCAAGCTTCAAAAATATATCCGATCTTCCCATTGCCTTTATCGCATTTAGGTTTGCAGTATGCACGGGATAAAACATATATGTAATACAAAATATCACCATAAACGGATACGACGGCAGCCACTTGTCAGTAATCAAAATTGAAATAACCGATTGTCCACAGGCAGCAAGACCCATCAAAAGCGGTGCCATAACATAAGTACTTGTTTTCATGGCTCGTCTTGTCATACCTTTTAATGTTTCAATATTATCTTGTGCGGTAGACATTGATGGCAATAAAACACTATCTATAGATGAATTAATATTTGTGGTTATCATTTGCGGAAAAGTATGTGCCTTATTATAGTAAGCTAGATCAGCTGATGAATAAACCTTACCAATAATCAACCCCCTAATTTGATTATAAGCAGTATCAAACAAACCTGAAACCAATAGCTTCCAACCAAACGAAAATAAACCTTTCAAGCGTTCAAACGAAAAAATTAATTTCGGTCTCCATCTAACCGTTAACCATAATATACAGGTATCCATAGCGGTAGTACTTACGGTATTTGCATCTATTGCCCATGGTCCAAAACCCTTATACGCCATAGCAATTCCAACAAAAGCAGAAAGTAATGTTCCGCCTAATGTGGAAAAAAAGAATTTCTTAAATAACAAATGCTTTGATACATAAGCACTTTGCACGCCTCTTAAACCCGCAACAATCAGTGTAATACTTGATACACGAGTAAGTGACACTAGTTCAGGCTTGTCATAAAAGCTTGCGATTAATGGTGCACATAAAAACATTACAAAGTATAATGATACACACATGAACAAATTAAAATAGAATACTGTTGAGTAATCTAAATCGTCTGCATCTTTCTTTTGAACTAGTGAAACAGCCATACCGCTATCAATAAACACATTCATGATAGTAATGAAAATTGTGATTAACGCAACTGTGCCATAGTCATCAGGAGTAAGTAAACGAGCCAATATTATTGTAACAACAAAACTTACACCCTGTGCACCACATCTTTCAGCAAAACGCCACAAAAATCCGGTAATAGTCTTTTTCTTGATAAATTCTTCTGCCATTACTTACTACTCCTTATTTTTGAATATATCTTAAGCAAAAATGGCAAATACAAACTCAATAAAAGCTTAATTTTTGCTCGTCCTGTTAAATCTTTATAACTATCAATATTGCTTTTTTTGAAGAAAAAAGTAATTTTTTTCAATAAACTATTTGTTGATAACAAAATCATAGACAAATCAAACACACTTAATTTTTCATTGATTTGATCGGTGTATTTATAATTAGAATATTCATCAAACAGCAAATACATTTCTTTCATTTTTTGAATGTGTCTTTTTTGCAATTCAGGATTGTTTTTTTGTTTCACAGACCAACTTCCGACGCTATTTAATCGATAACATGACATTACCTCATTGATATAATAAGTTTTTCCTTTAGTACCAAAATAAAGTAATGCGGGTTCATCACCAACATCGGAAACCTTAAAAAACTCCGGAGGGGAATTAAGGAATTCTCTATAATCTTCAATACGTCTGAAATAACTTGTTGTTTGAAATGAATAGCCATAAAAAACATATTGCATAAACTCAAATTCATCCTTCATGCCCTCTTCTATGGCAAAATCCGGATAATACCTATCTAACGGAGTTCCATCTTCTTTAACAGCCTGAACCTTGTGAAGACATAAGTGACAATCCGGATTCTTTTCCATAATATCAACCTGTTTTTGAAGCTTATATTCATCGCACCAAAAATCATCACCTTCACAAATTGCAACATATTTGCCTTTTATTTTAGGATATAAAAATGTTTGATCTATCTTCACTCCCTTTGAATATTGATTTTCAGTTTGATAAATTGGCTTAATAATCTCCGGATATTTCTGTTCATACTCTCTAATAATATCAGGAGAACTATCCGTTGACGCATCATCATGTATTAATATTTCATACTTAAAATTTGTCTTTTGAGCCAATAATCCATCAAGGCATTGCCTTAAATACTTTTCATGGTTATATACAAGACAGTTAATACTAACAATTACTTCATCTTTCATAAAAACATTCCTTATTTCTTTATAAATCTCTTTATTCTCGCCTTAATTGAATTTGCAGGAATAGAACTTTTGGCTTTATTAATTATTGCGTTAACATCACCTTTTTTAAATAAAGAAAGATATCCTCTATTGTTTTTTTGTTCATATTCATTAACATATATCGATGTGCAAATTCTATTCATTTGTGAAGTAGCCAATACATTCTCCACTTCTTCATTTTATTTTTTTTCTTCATATTTTCCAGAATGATAGCACATTTCAAGCCAAGAAATTGCAACATTATACATTTGGACATCACTAACTTTTACAAATCTGTCTTCATAAGAGAATTGCTTTATAAGCCCTGTTCTAACATCATCAACAATGCAAAAATCATCAAAAAATGTAGGTATAAACTTTGATGTAACCCCACCCAAAGCATAACATAGCACAATTTCGCTCTTTAACACAATGCTATTTGAATTGGAAAAAGCATATAAATTAACAATCAAATCCTCTGCGTATCGTTTTGGGTGAACGGTAATGCTTTCAAAAGCATTTTTAATTATTCCGACCTTAAAAAACTTTCCCCATAACTCATCACCTAAAAAAGAACCACCATAAAACGAAATCAAAGCATCAAGGGTACTTTCACCTTCGTACACAATATCATCAAAAACTCTACAGCTTTTAAAAGGGATCTTATTGCAATTTTTATTGTTAAAAACAGGAATAAATCCTGTGCAAATTATATCTCTGTTTTCGTTTTTTATAATACTTTCCAGATTGTCAGACCCGTAAAAAGCGTCATCAGAATCGAGAAATGTAACATAATCATCGGCAGATATGTTATCACACAATTTTAATCCATTTTTTCTTGCTTCAAACTGACCTGCATTATCTTGATTAATTACTCTAATGCGTTCATCTTTATTTGCTTCTTCTTTGCAAACAGAAAGGGTATCATCATTAGAACCATCATTAATAATAATTAAATTCCAATCTTTAAATGATTGCTTTTGAACAGATTTTATAGCATATTTAATTGTTTTTTCTGCATTATATGCAGGCATAATTATAAACAACATATGTACCTATACCTTTTAGAAAAATCTAAACTATTACTCTTATTTAACCTCTACCATTCCGTTTTTCTCAACGATGATTTTTCAAAATCGTATTCAACATCAAGATATATCTTTTTTTCTTCCTTAAGTCTATCGTAATTTTCTTTGTTTCTATACTTAATTACTTTTGCAGGATTTCCTCCCACAACTGCATATTTTGGCACATCCTTAGTAATTACGGCACCCGCCCCTATCACAGAGCCTTCTCCTATAGTCACTCCTGGCACTATCGTCACTCTAGAACCTATCCACACATTTTCTTCTATAGTGACTGGTTTTTTTATCATTCGCTTATCATACGGAATACATTGTAAGTCTTCTGAGTCATAATTGTGATTAGTGGTCCATATTTCACAGTTTCTCGATATAATAGTTCCATTACCAATAGTAATTCCGCCCTCAGACTTAGCAAAAAAATTATCACCAATCCAACAATTACTGCCCAAATCAAAATTTTTTTTGAAAGATATATGACAATTATTACCTATTTCAATATTTCTACCACAATTTTTAAATCCCGCTACATATTCATTACGCCACTTTCTCTTTTTTTTATCTGCATATGCAATATGTAATTTTGTTAATATATTCATATTTGACCTCTTTAATACAACGTTTTTTCCTTATACAACAACAAATTTTTAACTTTTCTTAAAAAGAACATAATTTTCTTTTTTAACCTATTTTTCATTGTTTTTTTATAATATTTTTTTAATGTTTCTTCATATCCAATAGTATTGGAAGATAAGTAAAATTCTTTTCTTTTAGAACTTGGATTAGGTGAATATAGAATACTTTTGTTGTAATTTACAATAGTATCAATGTTTACTCTCTCTTTTTGAATTGAATTTTCTATTTCAGAAAATATTTTCTGTCCTTTTGGTGTATTTATAATAACTGCTGAAATACCTTTGTTATCATCATAGTTTGGCAATTCAACCTCCGCTCCCCAAAAATCTCCTAAAGTAATATCGCTTTTAGACTTAAAGTTTCTTGATGGACATTTATAGCAACATTCTTTAAGCAGAATGTTGCTTAGAAATAGTTCCGAATAATAGTAATCAATTGTAATAGGTTCTCTATATGTTTTTCCATTCTCAAATTCAAATTTTACCGAACTGTTATGCCAACCCAAATCTTTGCTTCTAAAATGAATATCAGTAATATTTGATTTAAAATGTTTGCTCTTTAAAGAAACATATGCTTTCAAAAGTTTTCGACTGGTAATTCCATGGCATATAAAATCAACACTTATCAAATTTTCATATTCTTTCCCTAAAAATAAGATTAAACCTTCTGTTTGACAAGGACTGCCGGTAAATAAAACAAGTTTTCCGCTATTTAACAAATCTTTTATTTCTCGATATACAGTTCCGACATCACTTTGAGAGTATTTTGACCCACTCATCTTCTCAACTTCTGCAAAGCTGTTTGAAACAATATGCTTAACCGAAAAATCATCATCAAATATTGCTCCACAAACATATCCATTACTTTTTAGCACATACTTTGCCAATTCTATAAACATTCCACCGGAAGTACTGTTCAATCTAACAGTTTCATCTTTGTTCTTTGCCGCGTAAGCTACTTTAATGCTTTTCGATTCATGCATAGATAAAGCAGTACATACATTTTCACACTTATTACACATAATACATTTATCATAATTAATAAGTGGATATTCAAAATCAAGATATTCATTTTTAAAACTAATTGCATCAACAGGACACGCATTCGAACAAGCTTTACAAAGCGTGCAAGTTTCAAATTTTACCTTATCAATCATTATTCACACCATTTAAAACTTTATATATGTACTCTATTGACAAGTCTATCATTAAATTTAATTTATCATATACTTCATTATAATCGATCTCTGATTCTATGCTAACCTCATTTTTTTTGCTTACCATTCTATCAAGAATGCCCAATGATTTTGTCAAATCGATCATTCTTGTATTAATAGCTTCTTCTCTATTCAAAACCCAAAACTGCTTTCCGAAAATAATTGAAAACGCAGTTGCATGGAATGAATTTGAAACAACATATTTTGCATTATACACCAATTTTAGAAACTCAATCGGACCTGATTGATTAAAACACTTATCAGCATAGTCAAAACTTTGAATTGAATAAATATTACAACTAGTTTCATTTGAAATCTTTTGCACAATTTCTCTCACATTTTTACTATTGTCAAAATCATAAACTAAAACATAATCGTCTTTTGTATTAATGGACAAATCAAAAGATTCCCAACATTTTTTATTAAGCAAAAATACCGGGTCAAGTACCTGAACACCATTATTTATTCCAAGTGATTTGAGAATATTTAATCCCGAGGACTCACGAACGGAAATATAATCTAATTTAGCAAGCCATTGCGAAATTACACTTCTATATTCAATAGGTATCGTTTCAGTTGCAAAACTAGCGGCATATGAGGCTCTTTTTATGTCATCACTACCAAAATTGAGATAAAATGCCGGATCTTTACCATTTTGAAATAATGTATTCCATATTTGATCACTTCCTGCGAAGTATAATTCTGCATCAGGAGGATTAAATCTTAAATCATCTATTGTAATATATCTGTCTGTTAATTTCAAATAATTTGCTTTAAAGTCATCAAAATTTCTTTTCCGTTTCCCTTTTATTAATTTAATGCGTTCCGGAAGCTTTGCTAACAAATACATTTCTCTTAAAAAAGGTTTGTCAAACAATGGATTAGCTATCGCTTTCAAATTATAATGATTACTTAGATAATCAGGCTTGTAATCAATAATTTCAACTTCATTCCCTAATGATTCAAGAAATGTCTGAAGAGCATATGCTTGAAGACTCGCTCCCACATTGTATACATCATGACAAGTTATTGTTTTGATTTTCATATTTATTTCCCTAATGCTTTTTTAAGCCAAGATAAACTGTTTTTCCCGAACATTCTATGTATTAACTGTGTTATTCTTTTCTTTAATCTCGAATCATTTCCCCAACTTTGGTCATACCAATGAATAGAATATGTATTTGATGTTTTTTTCAGTCTTCCTGTAATACTATCATAAGGATTGAAATACTCCGCCGGATAAATATGGACATCATCAATAATCTGCTCTTTGCCGTTCAACTCTATACCTTTTTTCTCCACCAGTCTTGTAGCAACTCTCGCACATCCAAGAATATTAAATGAGCCGTCTTCTTTAATGAAAACATCATATATATATTCATCAATATGTTCCTTAAAAAAATGAACTCCTGCTTGAGAAGCAAATCCTTGTCCTGAATTAACATATTCATCATTTTCAAAGCTCATATATGCTTTGTTTTTGAGCAAATCATCAAGCGGCTTTATTACCTCAACATCCGTATCCATATATATTCCGCCATGCTCGTAAACAACAATCAAACGAGCAACATCGCTAACAAAAGCATACTTCTTTGCTTCATAAGCCTGTTCAACAAACGGCATACAATGGACATCAAAATTAGTTTCATTCCACTCAATTATTTCGTAATCCGGACAATACTTTTTCCAGCTATTTATACACTTTACAACTGATTTTGGTTTTTCATTTCCGCCAAACCAAAAATAATGAATTTTTTTAGGAATCATATTAATCACCAATGAGTTTATACAATTTCTCTATTTCACTTTCATTTGAATAATTTGTTGATTGCATATTGCTAATCAAATTTTGTTGTAATTCTTTATCTTTAATCACTCTTGCAATTTCATTTGCTGAGCCTTCAATATCCATCGGCACGATCACGCCGTCAAATCCATCCTTTAACTGACTGTGTGCTGTTGGATAATCGGTAATAATAACAGGCTTATTAAGTATCAACGCTTCGTGAACAGTAACAGCCTTTCCTTCGTATCGAGACGGCTGCAAATAAATATCACAAGCCTTAATATACGGATACGGATTATCCTTTTTACCGAGAATAATAACTGTATCTTCCATGCCAAACTCAGAAATTTTGGAACGAATTAATTTTTCTTCTCCACCGTATCCGATAATATACCATTTAAAATCTATACCCTTTGATTTGATTAAACTTGCAATTTGTGGTATTTCGTCAAATTTTTTTGCCTCAGAGAAACGACCGACAGAAAGTAACTTAACAGTCGTCATATTCAATTCGTTGCTAACATCAATCAAATCAGCTTGTCCGTCTATAAAGTTCTTTGATAATATATTTTCTATATATACAATCTTATTTTTTAAGCTCGGAAATTTAGTCAAAAATGCTTTTGTAACATCGTCGGAAATAGAAATAATATTGTCATAGATGCTCCACATCTTTAACTCAGACTCAACATCATTATTAGTTGTTGAATAATCTGTATGTATCCACGCTATTTTCTTTTTTGCCTTAACTTTATCACAAACAATATAATGAGGGGTCAGAAAACTGACAGCAACATCATATTCTTTTTCTGTTATTATCGGTAATACTTTTACTGTATATTTATGACTGTATTCAATAGAAACATAACTATGCTCTAATCTATTTTTTTTGTCAAATTGCTTTGCTTTTATTTTACCAATAATTCTACCTGCAACAATTTTCAACTGTCCTTGCTTCAACGCAGTAACCATAGGCTTCATCATTGCACTGTACTGAGGTATTTCAGGCAATAAATTTACTTGCTTTGGTATTAACGACATTAATTCTCCGCTATGCTGCATCAAGAACAAATCGACTTCATATTTTGAATAATCAAAGCTTGTTAACAAGCCAAGCAATGCTCTTTCTGCACCGCCAATTTCCATAGCGTGAGAAAAAATAAATACTTTCTTTTTCATGTCAATTTACTTTCATAAAAGATTTTGATTTTTTCTTAATTAGTACTGTTAATATGATCCAAAAGGTATCGCACAAACTGTTAAAAACTTTTTCGGTGACTCATTGATAAAATGCTTATTTTTTGAAATTATGCTACTTGAAACATAGTGGATACACTCAATAAAGCACCTTTTTTTTGAACCGGTGCAAAGCATTTCAGTTTTTCTCAAAAATGCAAAGCCTTTTGGATTGTTAAGATATTGCCTATACATATTCATACTTGAACCATCTTCTTGATAATCTACAATACACACCGGCTCATTAAGAATATGAAGCTTATATTTTTTATCTACAAGGTGATATTTATAAGCCAATCCAACATACTTTTCGCCTTCAAAAACAGGATATGGAGGTACTGAATTAATAACATCAGTTCTATATATCAGTTTCTTATCACCTGCTCCACCGTTTTCATAATATCCGATAAGCGTAGTTTCCGTAATACCGGCAGGCAGTTCTTTTCCTATAACTTTTCCATTTGGATTAATATCCAATGCAATTATTCCTGCAAGATGTTCTGATTTACACTCATTCCAACAATTAATTATCTTTTCAACTGCGTCATCTGTCATATAATCATCAGAATCAACACAAACATTCAATTCTGTATCAATATTCTCATATGCAGTATTATGAGCAGTATGCATACCGCCGTTTTCTTTATATATATATCTTATCTCAAAACCATTGTCGTTTTTTCCCCATTCTTTAATAAGCTCGGCAGTATTATCTGTTGAACCGTCATCAACTACTAACCAAACGAAATCCTTACATGTTTGTCTGCAAAGGCTATCATAGCAGTTTTTAATTATGTACCCACGATTATATGCTGGTGTAAAAACCGTTAATGTTTTTTTCATCATATTACTCCTATTAAATAATGCCTTTTATAATTTTCTTGATTCTATATTTAATAGATTTCTTTTCTTTTTTTATCTCTTCAACGACAAAACTAGCATATTGTTCAGCATCAAATTCGCACAATAAAGTCACATGTTTTCTGTTGCTTTCGGACTTTGCAACATCATCAATATCTTCATTTTTAAAGAAGTCTACAGCTTCTTTGATATAATCATATAGTTTATAACTACTATCGATAAAATTATAGTCAATTTTAGAAAAATCATTAAGGCTATACAAATAGCTCTTG
>CAMGAZ010000036.1 GCA_946008205.1 uncultured Clostridium sp.
CTACCTTTGCTTCCCCTGCTTTTGTTATTATGCCATTATTGTTAAATACTAAATTTAAACTTACTCCTGCTAGTATTAACAAAACTACTATGGTTACAACCAAAGCTATTAATGTAATTCCTTTTTTGTTTCTCATATTTTTTCTCCTTTGCATTTTCTATTTTAATATATACTAGCATAACAATTTAATATTTTCAATATTTTTAAGCATAAAAAAATGAAACATCAAATTGTATTTCCCTCAATGTTTCATCTTCTCATTTATATTAATTATTTTGCTTTTTTAGCTACTTCTGCAACTTTTGCAAAAGCTGTTGGATCTGATACAGCCATTTCAGCTAACATTTTTCTGTTGATAACAACATTTGCCTTTTTTAATCCATTTATTAATTGGCTATATGTTAATCCATTCATTCTTGCAGCTGCATTTATTCTAGCTATCCATAATTTTCTGAAATTAGATTTTTTATCTTTTCTTCCTGTGAAAGCATAGTTTCCAGATTTCATAACTTGTTGTTTAGCCATTCTAAATCTGTAGTGTTTTGCTCCATAATATCCTTTTGCTCTTTTTAATATTTTGTTATGTTTTTTACGAGTAATTATTGCTGTTTTAACTCTTGCCATTTTCTATTCACCTTCCTTAATCTTACTATTTGTTACCATATGGTAATAATTTTTTGATTCCTGCTTCGCATGTCTTATCAGCATAAGCATCTTGAACTTTTCCTCTAGCTTTAGCTCTTGGTGTCTTATTTGCTAATAAGTGTCTTCTGTTTGATTTTGTTCTTTTTACTTTTCCAGTTGCTGTATATGAATATCTTTTTTTAGCAGCTTTATTTGTTTTTAATTTTGGCATAATTTTTTCCTCCTTAAATATTTTGGGATTTTCCCTTATATATAAATAGTTTATTAACTATCAATATTTTTATTTTTCTACTTTCTTAGCTAATATTACAAACATGTTCTTTCCTTCTAATAAAGGTTTCTTTTCAACAGTAGCAATATCAGATAAGTTTTCTATAAACTCATTTAAAGTTTCTTCTCCAGCTTTAACATAGTTTAATTCTCTTCCTCTGAATCTAACTGTTATTTTTACTTTGTTTCCATCTTCCAAAAATCTTCTTGCATTTTTTGCTTTAAATTCAAAATCGTGTTGTTCTATGTTCGGAGTTACTCTAAGTTCTTTTAATTCAAATGTTTTTTGATTCTTTCTTGATTCTTTCTCTCTTTTAGCTTGTTCAAATTTGTATTTTCCATAATTCATAAGTTTGCAAACTGGTGGCTGCGCATTTGGTGAAACTAAGGCTAAATCTAACTTAGCATCTGCTGCTTTATCTAAAGCTTCATCTAATGAAACAACTCCAACTATTTCTCCATTTGCTCCTATTAATTGAACTTCTTTTGCTCTAATTTTTTCATTAATTAGTAATTCTTGTTTTATAAAAAACACCTCCAAAAAAATAAGATTGACTTTCAAAAAGTCAATCCACACACACATCTATCATATATCAACTAGCATTCATATATTAAAGTATTTATTTTACCTTTTGCTACTCTGCGAAGGTGAGAAGTGGATTGCTTCTTCTTGAACATTAATTATAATACTACAATTTACAAAGTTTGTCAAGTTTTTTCTGAAAAAATTTACCGCATACAATTAGTATGCGGCATTATTAGAAAGGTTATTGTTTCATTATAGCTTTTTCTTTGTACATATTTTCATCAGCTTTTTTTATAGCTGCTTTTACTGTAGAAGTAACACTATCCCTACCCGGTGTATAAATAGCTCCTCCAACAGCAAGATCTGGAAGGAGAGATTCTTTTTCCTTTTCTTTTTGCATCTGATTATGCATTATCTTATTTAAGAATTTAATAACTTCTGTCTCGTTATAATTTATGCTTGCTTCTACAAGTTTCTGCTTCTCTCCCTTTTTGAGTATTACGGCAAATTCATCTCCGCCAATACGATAGCATGATCCCATTTCTTGATAAACTTTTTTTATAATGTTTCCTATCTTTTGCAGAACTATATCTCCTGCTTGATGACCATATTTTTCATTAATTTGTTTGAAACAATTTAAATCAAGTATCAATATAATTGTCTCATAGTTAAGCTTCCGCAACTTTGCTTCATATGAATGCCTATTAAGTAACCCTGTTAATCTGTCAGTTGCATGTCTAAGTTCCCCATAATATAACATAAACATTAGATATTCTATTGACAGAATTATTAAGATGACATTTTCTTTTTCATTTATGCTTTGAACTATAAGTCCACAGCAAAAGAAAACAAACATTGCTATTAACGTTAAATTGTTCTGTGCTTGCCATTTTTTCCCATATATATATGCTTGCATTGCGAAAATTAAAATTTCTAACATAAGCAAACCACTATATATGCTGTAGAATACAAATCCATACAATAATGTAAGTATAAGATTTATACCTGTGGCTATTGCTAAAAGAACATAAGCAATCATTTTCAACTTTTCGTTCAAATCAAGCATTTGCGCCATTTTAATAATTACTATAGGTGTAATAACAACTTCAATAGTTTGCATACATACTGTAAAACTAGCGTTTCCATTACTTAGTAGCAAACATAATACCTCACAAAGAGCTTCTAAAATAATAAATCCCGAAATAACTATCGGTGTCCGCTTTTCCTCCCTTTCCAGATAGGTACAATCAATAATATGTGCAATTAAAAATCCTTGAATTAAAATTGCTATAAAAATAATACAGTTGTAATAAAGCATGTTTTTTACCTCTCTTTCTTTTGTTCTAGCAACTTAATTAAGTTGCTTTAATGTAAAACATTTATTACAATTCCATTATACCATATTTACATAAAATTTTCAAATTTTATCAAACTTATAATAATTTTGACTTTTTTACTCTCCATAAAATTGGTACATTTTTTAACATTTGTATTGACTTTTCCTTTATTTTGTAATAGAATATTAGAGCATAATTGAGTATGGCATATATAAAAGCTTCTCCCCGGTAGTTTTTATATTATGATTTCATATATTTAAAATTTAATAATTATTGAAATGGAGGGTATTTTTTACCATGAATAATACAACATATAGTATTAAAAAAGATGAAATAGAAAGAAAATGGTATATAATTGATGCTGCTAACAAGCCATTAGGAAGAGTTGCTGCAGAAGCTGCAAAATTATAAAGAGGAAAGCATAAACCAACTTACACTCCTAATCTTGATGTAGGTGATCATGTTATTATCATAAATTGTTCAAAAGTAGTTTTAACAGGACATAAATCAGTACAAAAAATTTATAGACATCATTCTTCATACATAGGTGGAATGAAAGAAATTCAAGCTAAGGACATGTTAGCTAATAATCCAGAAAAAATGATGACTTTAGCAGTAACAGGTATGCTTCCACATAATAGTTTAGGAAGACAAATGGCTAAAAAGCTAAGAGTATATGCTGGAGCAGAACATGAAAATATGGCTCAAAAACCAGAAGTATGGAATTTTTAATTAGGAGGGAAATAGAGAAATGCCTAGAACAAAAAAAGAACAAGTAGTTTTTAATGGTACAGGAAGAAGAAAAAGTTCAATCGCTAGAGTTAGAATTATGAGTGGAAAAGGAAATATTACAGTTAATGGAAAACCATTAGATGAATATTTCGGAGAAGAGACACTTAAAGTTATAGTTAAACAACCTTTAACAGTTACAAATACTTTAGATAAATTTGATGTTATTTGTACAGTAAAAGGTGGTGGATTCTCTGGCCAAGCTGGAGCAGTTCGCCATGGTATAGCAAGAGCATTAAACGCAGCTAACTTAGAATATAGACCAGCATTAAAATCAAACGGTTTCTTAACAAGAGATTCTCGTGCAAAAGAAAGAAAGAAATATGGTCTTAAGAAAGCAAGAAAAGCTCCACAATTCTCAAAGAGATAATATTATATATATATTACAAGAAAGGGCGACTATTAGTCGCCCTTTCTTATAACTTTAGCACATTTTCAAGTCTTACTATTGGAATATATTTGATATCAAAATCCCTTGCAAAAAGAATAGTATTGTAACCATCTAAAAGCTGTCCGTTTCTATCAATTACGGCCGGTCGAGGAAAATGATGATACTTTTCATAAAATTCTTTTACTTTATTGTATCTTTTCCCTCTTACATATTGTCCATTGTCCTCACAAAGTATCTTATCTCTATCTTCATATTCTACCCAATCTTCTGGAAGTATGAATCCGACATTTTTCAAAACGCTCTCCCTCTCCTCTTTAACTTCAGCCATATATTCTTTGGCTTGTTTTTTCGGAAGGTACCGCCATTTTAAATATTCTTCATGAGTTAAGTTATTCTTTTGAGAATTACACTTTGGGCAACATGGAAAAAGGTTGTTTGTAATGCTTATTCCCCCTGTATCTCTTGGATACCTATGGTCAAGAGTGCTTTTCTTTCCCCGT
Source organism: uncultured Clostridium sp. (assembly GCA_946008205.1). Classification (GTDB taxonomy): domain Bacteria; phylum Bacillota; class Clostridia; order TANB77; family CAG-508; genus CAG-245. Next base: position 4,459 of record CAMGAZ010000036.1, read on the forward strand.
TTTATCTTTTTGTTACAATAAACACATCTCTTTTTTTTGCAAGCATATGTCAAGTCGTACATAATCCTTTCATATGGTATCATTTTATATACATATAATATTCCATTTTTGACTTCAGCAAATGGCGTTTTAAATTTCTCAGGTAGTTCCATAATCATGACATTCCACCTCCTCGTGAGAAATCTCTACAATTGCATTTCTTGCTTATTTATATCACATAATCTTTCATTTTACAAGTAATCTTTTTCCACATTATAGCATTAATTCCGTTTTTCTAGTCATTTAAATCTATATTCACCCAAAGATTATACAATTACATCAGCATTAATAGATTGAAAAATAAGAATGACATTTTGGAGAGCTTAATTGTACTCTTCAAAATGCCATTTTCTCACAATATCAGACCAAGAAAAAGTCTGATTATGAGGAGCGCTACAAACATAACCACTACTATAATCCGTCCTATAAAGAACAAATCGTAGAAGAATCTGAATGGTTCATACTTCCTTGCAAGCTGGAAGATAAAACTAAGCACCCACGCTAGCACTGTTCCAGCAAGAAGTAGCCAAAACATCTCACTCGCTAATTCAATCATATACAATATGAAAGCGAGTATTACAATAATGCCAATTGCAATGTAAATCACGTTTATACCTCTCTCTTCATTCTAAAAATCTATTTATAAGATATATCTTTATTATACTACTTTTGTTCTTTTTTTTCAAATAGTCATAAAATTATTCTTTACTATAGTAGAAGTCTGGAACAATGCCTACTATAACCGATTCGGCAATTAGAACTTGGTTCTCAATTTTCTGTGTAATTGTATTATACGGAGTTAACATTGTAACTTCACAAGTTAATAACAAATATATTCTGTGCACAGTTTGATTTATTCCTTGTGATTTAAATTCTGACTCTAACCTAGTTTCTACATTTCCTGCATTTGTAATTTTAACATGAATTTTAGGTCCAGAGGCAGAGAAAAGCTTTATTCCTAAAATACTTCCAGAATATATGTACATATCCGAATTATTTTCTTCTTTAAATCTATTAATAATATTGACCGGAATATCTGACATTATTTGATTGATGTTCTTAGTGTTGGTTTGTAACATTTTTATATTGCCTTCACTATCCCTTATTATAGTTATCAAATCATCATATGTATATTTATCCATAATCTTGGTGGCTTCTTCATTAGATATTTGCGTTGCTATATTTTTTGCTTTATCTATACACAAACCATTTATTATTGGATTGATTGCTCTTGTGATACTATAAAATGTTGCAAGAGCAATAAACATTATTGCAATAATATTAATTATTGAATTCCTATTCCTATTTCTATTTTTATTTTTGCTTGCAAACGTATTTTTTTTTGAGAAGCATAATCTCGGTCTTGAATATATCTTACTTTCTTCCATATTTATCCCTTTCATCAAAAGGAGTAAATACTTCCCTCCTTATCACTTATCTTGGTATAAATAGCTGTTCCCCTGGCATTATCAAATCTGGATTTTCTATGCTATTAACTTTGACAATTTCATCAACAGTACTTCCAAAACGTTTTGCTATATTCCATAATGTATCTCCTACTTTTGCATAGTATATAATTATACTAAAGCTTTCTTTGTTCTTTGTTTCTGTTTCATTTACACTTTCTATCAATTTTATTTCACATTCTTTTATTACATTAAGTTTAAAGTTTAAGTCTGTTTTTATATCAATACTGTTATCTGGCATTAGTACAAAATCTTTCTTAGACATTTCCACACTGGTTTCTATTTTAGATCTCTTGGTAATACTTTGAGAAGTTACTGTAAAATCAAAAGGCTCCACTAAAGTTTTTACATTTATTCTTGATGTATTTTCTTCCGCATAAACAAAGACTAAATTTATTTCACCTTGATAAACAACTTTTCCATCTTCTACTTGATTGCTGATAATTGTTGGTCGGACCTCTACATCATATATCTTGTTTTGCCTTATCTCTTCGATTCTTTCCTGTTTTCTCAAGTTGAATATTTCATTTATCTCTTCTTTTTCTTTTATTACTTTTACACTTTTTTGATTATATGTTAGTTCCATGGTTTTGCTATACATATCTTGAATCATATTTATCTCTTGCTTTTTATATACAAAACAAAAGATTTCTATCTCTGCTTCTACATGAACAGAATGTTCTTCGACATTATTCGGCTTTACTACAATATTTTTTAGCTCATAGGATACATCACATATATTATCCTCATTTACATCCTGCATATCAATAAACCCCATGACTGGAATAGTTGCATTTACCGTATTTATTCTACTATCATCTGTCATATACATAATTTTAAAAACAGCATCTGCCTTAGTTAATATTTTATTATAACTAATTTTATTTTCTTTGTTTGCGAGCAAAATTTCTACATTCATAATCTCTGATAGGTTATCCACATTGTCAATTGATACTGTGTCTTTAGCATATACTTTAGTTGATCCACTTCCTATTAAGAATTTATTGTTATTTTTTCATTTAGTAATTGCATGTCTGATCTATCTTCTATAGAATCTACGTATTCAATATTCTCTTTTGAATATGCAGTTAGCATTAATTGTAGATTAGATTTCAAACTAATTTTTCTGCCATTTAATATTCTGCATTCTATGTTTGTTAGCTCTGTTTTGCACTCTAGTTGCATATTAGTTTTTATCTCTTTCATTTCTATAGTCTTAGAAAAATCGATGCTTGTATTTATAGCCCTCATACTCGACTTTTCGTCATCTGCAATATAAATAACATACGCATTTATGCTTCCATCTAACTTAACTTTTCCATCTTGAATTTCTTTTTTATGCATGCATACATTTCCGTTAGCCGATACAATGCTTAAAACATCCGGCTTCACATCTGGTACAATTTCGTCTCCCTCTACTGTTATTTTTTCATTTTTTTGTCCCACTATTTGATTTATGCATAAATTATTTTTCGATAATTTTATAGCCATCTCTTTACCTCCTATCGTTATTAATTCATGTATATTATGGAAGCAAAAAAAAATTCCTATAATTAGGAATTTTTTAATTTTATCGTATATTATATTCTTTTCTCTTTTTCTTTGCCTCAACTTCCGGTGGTATTATGGGACTAAATGCTTGCCCATCAAAGACTTGAAGCTCTACAGTTCTTGTTAGTATGTCTGTGTAACTATATGTTACATTTCTTTGGTTTTCATCGTACTTAACTATAAAGAAACTAGGATATACATTTTCTAATGTTGCTTCTTTTTCAAATGGTCTGTTTCTCCCAAGAGATCCTTTAACAATTATCTTTTGTCCAACTTTTTCACCAATATCCGTCTTTAGATTTGTAATGTCATTTGGATAAATCATGATATGTCACCACTCCTTTAAGATGTGCTCATTATACCATTTTTTACAAAATAAGTCAAAATGTGCCAACGGGTTCAAATCGGCTGTAGTTAGCTATTTTAGTGTGTTTCAGCCGTTCAAAAGGCTTTTATTACAATTATATTACATTTTTATTTTCACATGACCTACGAATAGTAACCATAAAAATAGATATGCCACTATTAGCATATCTATTTTAGTTATTATATTCTTTTCGTATTTCTCACTATGGAGCTACTGCTGTGAAGCCTAAGTCAAAGTTGATGCTTGATCCAGATGCACCGTTTTCGCAGTCAACATCTTGTCCTTCTACCCACATATAGATTCTTACCTTTGGTACACCAGCAGCTAGGTGCATAAAGTCTGGACTTGCTTGGTTATCAGCTAATGTTTTAAATTTAGGAGTTATAGCTGCGAAATAAGTAGCACTTGGGTTTGCTGTTGTTACTTGTTTCATTGGTATAGTGCTTGCAGGTATATCAGCTTTAATTCCATAGTATGGTATTAAAGAACCTCCAGTAGCCTGTGTAGTTACTTGATAGTAGTCACGAGCTGCTGCTATACCTAATGGTGAATGTACATCATAGTTTGGCTCCCAAATATCAGCTGTTCCCGAAGCTAATGATAATGCTCTCATTGTTGCAGGATCCGTATCACCAGCAGTATTTCCTTCAGTTACAAATGCGACACGTGCAGCATTTTTTAATCCCTTATCATCCCCCTCAAATGTTACATTTGATGTTTTGGTCATATATATTGTTGTAGGTTGGTCAACTCTTAAGAACAAATCAAATGCTATATACTTTCCATCTGTTCCTGATACATCTGTTTGCTTAGTTGCTGATAGATAGTAGTCACCACCTTTAGTATTATCTGCTGCGACAACACCATAGAACATTTCCATCTTTCCATTTGTTACAACTCCAGCACTTGATACTGGCTCTAAATTTTTATCAGGTAACTGATTTATTATGACTGAACTGTAATCAGCGGCAGCTTTTGTTAAATCTGTTTTCTCTAATATAGTTTTCCAGTTTTGTGCATCTGCTGAAATTTGTAAACCATTAGATGCCTTTACATTTACTTGCAATGTACTTACAGTAACTGTTTGGTTAGCTGTAAACCATGCATAAGATGATGTGATTAGTAATAATGCCATTAATAGTAGTAGCAATATTGCTGATTTTAAACTTGTTTTCTTTTGCTTTCTTTTACTCATTATATTATCCTCTCTCCTTTTCTTTTTTTATATATCTCTATATACTATAAAGATACCATAGGTTGGTAGGCAAGTCAATATATGTCTATTATTTGTAATTCAAATGTAACTTTTGTAATATTTTGAAACAAAATTGTATATTTTGTAACATTTTTTTACTCTTGTTTAATATGCTCTTCTGTTATGTCCATATGCATTTTCATCATTCCACCAATTAATGCATCTACACAATCTGGGTCGTCTCCTTCAATCCATATTACCACTGTAAATCTATCTATGTCGCCAGATTTAAAATCTGTTCTTTGTTTTTCTAAAACTGTTAAATTATCTTTAAATGCAATTGTATCCCTTTCAGGTTGTCCTGTAGATTCATTTGCTTTTGCATATACTTCTTTTTCACCATTTCTAAATATCATAACTCGTATGGCTCTATCTACATTTTTTACAACGTCATCAACCAATATTGTATACCAATAGTTAATTGTATCTGCTCCTTTATTCTCCAAGTAGAAAGTGTATGCAATATAATTATCCCCATTGTGAGTTCCTTCTCCCTGTGAATCTATATCTGCCGGTAACCAATTTATAGATATATTGTCTACAAATTCTAGCTGGTCTACTTTTAAAATTTTCTTTTCATCTTTTTCAGATAACCTCTCATACATTACAAGTCCACTTTTTCTTGCAAGGTCATCATTTAAAGCAACTGTAAAAGCTCCGCCTTCATAAAATAACCTTAGTAAAAAGTATATTATCATCAAAAATAATGCTATAATCAAAATTCCAATTTTAATTAAACTTATATTT
>CAMGAZ010000037.1 GCA_946008205.1 uncultured Clostridium sp.
ATCCCATACTTCTGGGCGTAATCTTTCTACCATTCTCTTTGCATTTTTTATGTTGTGTGCAATTCCTCTACTAACTAGTTCTTTCATAACAAATGGTTTGAACAATTCAACTGCCATTTCTTTTGGAACACCGCATTGGTAAATCTTAAGTTCTGGACCAACAACTATAACTGAACGTCCTGAATAGTCAACACGTTTTCCTAATAGGTTTTGTCTAAATCTTCCTTGTTTACCCTTTAACATATCTGATAATGATTTAAGAGGTCTGTTTCCAGCGCCTGTAACAGGTCTTCCACGTCTTCCATTATCTAATAAACCATCTACTGATTCTTGTAGCATTCTCATTTCATTTCTAACAATACTTTCTGGTGCTCCAAGTTCAAGTAGTCTTTTTAATCTGTTATTTCTGTTTATTACTCTTCTATATAAATCGTTTAGGTCTGATGTTGCTAATCTACCTCCATCTAATTGTACCATTGGACTTAAATCTGGTGGAATTACTGGTACAACTTGCATAATCATCCATTCAGGACGGTTTCCTGATAGTCTAAATGATTCTACTGTGTCCAATCTTTTTATTAGTTTTGCTTTCTTTTGTTCACTTGCCTTTTCTAATTCTTTCTTTAATTTTGCTGATAATTTCTCTACATCTATTTCTGATAATAAGGTTTTAATTGGTTCTGCACCCATTTCGGCTTTAAATGAGCCTTTTCCAAATTTTTCTTGGGCCTCAACATATTCTTTCTCAGATAATATTTGTGCCTTTGATAAAGTTGTGTCACCTTTATCAGTTACTATGTATGATGCAAAATATACAACCTTCTCTAATGCTTTTGGAGATACATCTAGCATTAATGCTATTCTACTTGGTATTCCTTTTAAATACCAAATGTGAGCTACTGGAGCAGCAAGCTCTATGTGCCCCATTCTCTCTCTTCTAACCTTAGATTTAGTAACTTCAACACCGCATCTATCACAAACTATGCCTTTATATCTAACTCTTTTGTATTTACCACAATGGCATTCCCAGTCTTTTGTTGGTCCGAAAATTCTTTCACAAAATAGACCATCTTTTTCTGGTTTCAATGTTCTATAATTAATAGTCTCTGGTTTTTTTACCTCTCCATGCGACCATTCTCTTATTTTATCATCAGATGCTATGCCAATTTTCATTTTATCAAAATTTTCTAATTCATCCACTATTTTTTCCCCCTTGGAATTTAAACTATTCATCGTCATCATTAAAATCTTCGTCTTCTAATATATTTGAATCATCCTCTAGTATAATGTCATCGTCTTCATCGTCTAGGTCTTCAAATATTTTGTCGTCGCCATCTTCAGAATCGTCTTCATCTGATGATTCTTCTGTATATCCATCTGATAATTCATTTTCGTCTATAACGTTATCTTCGCTAAGTGACTTATTTTCTATGTTGCTAAAACTTGTAGAATCTTCGATATCTTCTTTAAGTTCTATTTCTTTATCATCGTGTGTATACAATCTAACGTCTAGTCCTAACGCCTCTAATTCCTTTAATAGAACCTTAAATCCTTCTGGTACTCCTGGTTCTGGAACATTCTCGCCTTTAACTATAGCTTCATATGTCTTAACACGTCCTACAACATCATCTGACTTAACTGTCAACATTTCTTGTAGTGAATATGCCGCACCATATGCTTCTAGTGCCCAAACTTCCATTTCACCAAAACGTTGTCCACCAAATTGTGCTTTACCGCCTAGTGGTTGTTGTGTAACTAATGAGTATGGTCCTGTTGAACGAGCATGTATTTTATCATCAACCAAGTGATGTAATTTCATCATATACATAACACAAACTGTTCTATGATTAATAAATTTTAATAAAGTTATTACGTCATAGATATCAGTTTTACGATCTCTAGCTAATCCCGCTTCTTCTAATAAGTCTTCTATTTCGTAGTCTTTTGCACCATCAAATACTGGTGTTGCGACTTTCCATCCTAATGCACGAGCAGCCATTCCTAAATGAACTTCAAGAACCTGTCCTAAGTTCATACGAGAAGGAATACCCATTGGGTTTAGTACTATATCTACTGGAGTACCATCTGGTAAGAATGGCATATCTTCTTCTGGTAATATTCTTGAAATAACACCTTTGTTACCATGACGTCCAGCCATTTTATCACCAACTGATATTTTTCTCTTTGTTGCTATATAACATCTAATTACTTGGTTTACTCCAGGAGCTAATTCTTCTGAATTTTCTCTAGTAAATATTTTTATATCTACTATTGTTCCAGCTTCTCCATGAGGTACACGAAGTGAAGTATCTCTTACTTCTCTTGATTTTTCTCCAAATATAGCACGAAGTAGTCTTTCTTCTGCTGTTAGCTCTGTTTCTCCTTTTGGAGTAACCTTACCAACTAATATGTCTCCAGGTCTTACTTCTGCACCTATTCTTATGATACCATTTTCATCAAGATCTTTTAATACGTCGTCACCAACGTTTGGAATATCTCTTGTAATTTCCTCTGGTCCTAATTTTGTATCGCGGCATTCACAATCGTATTCTTCAATATGAATTGATGTATATACATCTTCCTTTACTAGTCTTTCACTAATTAAAACAGCATCTTCGTAGTTATAACCTTCCCACGTAGAGAATGCTATAATTACATTTCTACCAAGTGCCATTTCTCCATTTTGAGTAGAAGGTCCATCAGCTAAAATATCTCCTGCTTTAACAACTTCTCCTCTTTGAACAACTGGTCTTTGGTTAATGCATGTTCCACCATTTGTTCTCTTAAATTTGCGTAATTTATATACTTCTACTTCATTCTTTTTATTTCTTACTTTTATTTCATCTGCTGTAACTTTTTCTACAATTCCGTCATTCTTTGCGGTTACAGTAATTTCAGAATCACGTGCAGCTTTATATTCCATACCTGTTCCAACGATTGGAGCTTCTGGAATTAAAAGTGGAACTGCTTGTCTTTGCATGTTAGACCCCATTAGAGAACGCTTAACGTCATCATGCTCCAAGAAAGGAATCATGGCAGCGGCAACAGAAACTAATTGTTTTGGAGATACATCTACGTAATCTACTTGACTTGCAGGAACCTCTGTAATTTCTTCCTTATGTCTAACTTTTATTGTTTTATTTACAAATCTTCCATCTTTGTCTACTGGCTCAGAAGCCTGTGCTACTATGTATTTATCTTCTTCATCAGCTGGCATGTATTCTACTATATCTGTTAATTTTCCTGTTTCTTTATCTACTTTTCTATATGGAGTTTCTACAAATCCATATTCATCTATCATAGCAAATGATGAAAGCGCAGATATAAGTCCTATGTTTGGTCCTTCTGGAGATTCAACTGGGCAAAGTCTTCCATAGTGAGTATAGTGAATATCACGAACTTCGAATCCAGCTCTTTCTCTTGAAAGTCCTCCAGGTCCTAATGCTGAAATTCTTCTCTTATGAGTAAGCTCTGATAATGGGTTTGTTTGGTCCATAAATTGTGATAATTGAGAGCTTCCAAAGAATTCTCTTATTGAAGATGTTATTGGTTTTGTATTTATTAATGTTTGTGGAGTTACAGAATCTAAGTCTTGAATTGTCATTCTCTCACGAACAACTCTTTCTAATCTTGTTAAACCAATTCTAAATTGATTTTGTAAAAGCTCTCCAACACATCTAATACGTCTATTTCCTAAATGGTCTATGTCATCTACATTTCCAATACCGTAGTCTAAGTTTAATAAATAACTTATTGACGCTACCATATCCTCAGTTGTTATTGTTAAAGGTACTAGTTCATCATGTCTTTCTTTTAATACATCATGTAATTTTTCATCAGGTGTAGTATCCATTATAGATTTTAATACATTGTAATTTACACCTTCTTTAAAATGCAAGTCACTTAAATCCACATTTGGCAACATTTTGTGGATGTTTACTACTCCATTTCCTATAACTCTTACTTTAGTATCGTTTACATTTACATCAACGACATTTATTCCAGAATCTTGAATAGCTTCTGCCATTTCTTCTGTAATTTTAGCACCTTTCTCGGCTAAAACTTCTCCTGTTGATGGATCTATGATATCATCGTATGCAACTTGTCCCGTAATTCTTGTTGCAAGCTTTAACTTTTTGTTAAATTTATATCTTCCAACTTTTGCTAAATCATATCTTCTGTTATCGAAGAATAAACCATCGAATAGATTCCTAGCTGCATCTGCAGTTGGAAGTTCCCCTGGTCTTAATTTTTTATATATTTCTATTAATGGTTCATCTTGTGTCTTTAGTGGATCTTTATCATGTGTTGCTTTAATCTTTGGATCATTTGCAAATAAATCTAGTATCTGCTCGTCTGTTGAAAATCCTATACTTCTTAATAATGAAGTAACTGGTAATTTTCTTGTTCTATCTACTCTTACATAGAAAATATCATTACCATCTGTTTCATATTCTAGCCAAGCTCCTCTTATTGGCATTACAGTTGATGTGTAAATTCTCTTACCTGTCTTGTCATAATCTTGTGCATAATAACAAGATGGAGAACGTACTAATTGACTTACAATTACTCTCTCTGCACCATTAATAATAAAAGTTGCACTGTCTGTCATAACAGGGAAATCACCTAAATAAATTTCTTGCTCTTTTATTTCTCCTGTTTCTTTGTTAATCAATCTTACCTTAACATGTAGTCTTGTAGAATATGTTGCGTCTCTTTCTTTTGCCTCTTCCATTGTGTACTTTGTTTTCTCTTCCATGTGGTAATCCAAAAATTCTAGCACTAGATTTCCAGAGTAATCAACTATAGGAGAAATATCTTTTAATACTTCACCTAAGCCTTCCTCTATAAACCAATTGTAGGAATCTTTTTGCACTTGGATTAAGTTAGGCATTTCTATATAATCGCCTATCTTAGAAAAAGTTTTTCTTGTGCATTTTTCATGTTTTACTTCCTTTAGATTCAAAGTTACTCACCCCATATAAAAATTTAAAGCAGAATTAAATATATAATGATTTCAAAAAAGTCCTTCTTGTTGATGGCTCCTTTTCAGATACTTGAGTCCACTGCTCCTTTAAACTCTTTTTCTTTAAGTTAAACCAAAACAATTCCTCTTTTTTGATAATTTACATAGCATAAAAAGACAACAAAAAAGCTATTGGCAACTTTTTCTCGTTTTGCCAACTAGATTTATTGTGTGCTATTTAACATTAATTTTATTTACCTTTTTTATATTAACCACCCTTACTATCTCCTGGAGATTAATAAATTTATTTTTGTTGATATTATTCCATAATATCAGATACTATGTTAATTATACACTTTTTATATTAATTATGTCAATAGAAAATTTAATATTTTTCAAAATTTAATCCCAATTAAAAGATCATTAACAAAATTTTTGTATATTTTGTCAACAATCGGTATAAATAAAAACCATAAGGTTTTTATTTATACCCTTATGGTTTTTATTTTACGATACTATTTTTTCTTTTTTAGCATCCTTATTGTTATACTAATACCTGCTATTAAGACTACTGCAACTGCAATTCCTAATGCATAATAAATATATTTTTGTCCAAATGGTGGTAATATTACAACTTCTTGCGAATCGTCTGCATCGATTTCTCGAGGTTCAACAGTTGGATCTTGGTTACCAACTACTGAATATGACATTCTTCTACCAACATCATTTCTTGTCATTACAAGCTCTGCCATATTGTTGTAATTTCTATCGTCACTGTCAATATCTTGAGTAATCATTTGTGACAATACTAGTTGTACTCCTCTAACGCTTCTAGTTCCATTTACAGTTTGTAGTGCATGTAATGGATCTTTATCAAATGCTTCTTTTATTGTTTTTGCTGCGTCTTGGTCAGCTATTATTGGTATTAAGTCTGCTGTTGTTTTTTCCGTTATGATGATGTGTCCATCCGAATATTTTTTAACATTTGACTCTAATCCCCTATTTAGTAATCCTCTATTTAGCAAATCATCACTAGAAATTACTGTCCAATCTGGATTTAGTTGTTGATCAAATTGTAAGTTATTTCTTGTTGCCGAATTATCATCACCTGATCCATAGTCATGCACTTGTGTACCAACATAATCCACCAACATTCTTGGATTTGTCTTCACTATACTATCAGGGTTTCCAACAATGCCTGTGTAGTAGAATTGGTCTTCATTGTAGTCAGCTTCACCAATATTAGCTACAGTTATAGCATATGTTATTTGAAGTGTTGAACCATGCATTAATTCTTCATCCATTGTAAGTTGCACTTTACCTTTATTTGTAGATTGCTGCCTTACTATCGGAGTCTTTATTATATTATTAATATAGTTGTCATTTGTTTTATAAGTATTTGCTTTATCCTGTCCATGTGCATCATGTGGTATCCACAAAACGTTTGTAGCTTTATTTGATGCATCAAATAATGTACTGCCATTTGCTAGAGTTACCTTAACATTTGTAATTTGCTTTGTAACCTTTAATTGAGCCTTTGGTCTTTGTTCTAGTCCTAAGTCTAGGTTACCTAATACATAGTATCCGCACTTATCATAATTTGACGAACCAATATTATTGCCTCCATCATTACTTGTGTCGCTAAATGTTCTGTTATATTCGAAGTTTACATCTATTGTTCCTGATTCAGAAATCATATACGTTCTCTTCATAAATTCATCTAACATGCTCTTCATCGTTGCTGCATCATATTTATTATTGTTGTATTCAGGTAAATTTTCGTATGAAGCTAATTTTTCGGCACTTCCATTTATTATATCTCCTTTTGAATAATCTTCAACTTGCTTTCTAGAATTTGTGCAGTCAATTAAGTAATTTGCATTTGGAGCAATATTAATTACATTTGCACTCTTTGGATTCATTATGTCTTTAGCATCTGAGTAAAGTCCTGAATCCGCTTCGCTAAAGTTATAAGTAAATGATGTTGTCGAATTATTCTCATAAGCTCCTGTTCCGTTATTTACTCCTACTTGGTATGATGTAGATTTGTAATCTTGACCGTTGTAAGAATTTTTATTTAGGCCTATGTTCTCACGGCTAATTTCATATCCACTGTTTCCTTCTCTCTTCTTATATCCTGGTATATCTGATTCATATAAATCTGTTACTGGATTTGGAGCTTCATCTCCGGTATTATAGTTTGTATATGTTGTTCCTAATACTGAGCTTTCTCCTGATCCATATATAAATCTTATGATGTAATTACCCGGTGCGAAAGATGCAAATTTATATTTACCATTAGCATTGCTTGTGTCTATTGTATAGTTTTCTATTATTCCACTATTGTTTATTATTGGCGAAATAGAATCCATATTTCCTGAATAAACTTCTTTCCATATGTACTCGTATTTATTTCCATCTTTGCCATCTCTTATTTCTACTAATTGTACTCTTACTCCATTTATTCCTGTTTCACTATCTCTTAATCCGTTACCAACTTTTGCAAATTGTTCATCTTCTGTTCTTGAATCTTCCCATACAGTTCCTTCCACTGTTCTTAAATTATCTCTATTTAAGATAATTCTAATGTTTGGTGCTTTATCTGTATCATTTTCAAAGTTATCATAATTAATCTTGCCATCTTTTGGTACATCATTTGGATTCAAGTTACCAGGCGTAGAGTTTGTATCAGCTATACCTGCTATATCTCCAGTAGCATATTCTTGTTGTGTTTGTGAATTCCCTGTATTTGGAGCATGTGCTTTTGTTCCATAATATGATTTGTAACCATTGATTTCTGCTATATTCTCTTTACCAACTCCATCAGGAGCAGCATTTGCTACATTTTCATCTAGTATGTTATTTCTATTTCCATCTTTATTTACTATAAATGTTACATAGAAGTATACATCTTTATTACTATCTGGGTCTGATAATGGTAATTCTCCTCCATTTGCTCCAGTTATATAAAGATTATTGTATCCACTGATAGGTGTCTCTGTAGAATCGTTGTACTTACTAGAACCAGTTCCTTTGATTTCTCCTATCTTGTTTCCACCAGCATCACCTAAGTATGAACGTTCTGGTACAAATGTATAATCTTTATCATAGTAGTCAACAATTTCTGTTACTTTTGCAGCAATTCCTTCTGATCTATTACGTATTGTATATTTATACGTTACATATATCTTCAATTCTGAATCTGGTGTTAATCCAAGATTGTCTAATGTTGTTTGAGGATCTCCTTCCATCACATAGTTATCAATCTTGTAATCATAGTCTTCTCTATATAACTCTCTTGAATACTCATAGTTATAATATCCATCAGAAATTCTCGTTTGAATTTCCCAATAAGAGTTACCATTCGCGTCTGTTTCCAAGCCTTCTCTCTTATTATATTTATAAACTTGTGTCTTACCATTTATTTCTAGTGTTGCTTTATAAACATCTTTTCTTAAGGCTAAATCTACTAATTCTCTTAGTACATATCCTTGATTAATATGATGCATATAATCTGGATTTCCATATAATACGCTTACATCTTTTGAGCCAATAAACTCTAAGACTTTTTGTGTATTTGTAAGGTTATTTAAATAATTATCTATTACAAAAGCTCCTTTTCCTGGATATAAGTCTTTTGTACTTGTTCCATTACATGTATATGAATCCATCATACTGTAATTTACATAAGCATCTGAAGATTTTCTATCTCCATTTGAATCAAGTCCTCCTGGAATATTCCCGAATTCATCTATTAATCCAGCATCTTGAAGTTCTTGTCTTGTATGCATTTCACTAGCAGGTGTAAAGCCTACTGTATTTTCTTTAGCTGAGCCAATTTCTTCAAATCTCGCATTGAAGTCATCTCTATCTTTAAGTATATCTAATCCTTTTGATGTATTAGCCCAGTTAGGATCGTCTCTATTTACATTGTATATTGTTGGTTGATAGTATTGTCCATTATATGTAAATTTTACATAGTATTGGCGCATTGCATTTAATTTTGTAAATTTGTATTGTCCATTTTGGTCTGTAGTAACAGCTCCAATAAATTGTCCACTCTGATTTCCGTCTAATCCATTTACTTGATATAAAGAGACCTTTACATTTGGCATAGGTTTATCAGTTGAACTATTAAATATTCCATCACTCTTGTTCTCTTTGCCAACTTTTGCATCTACCCAAACTCTTCCTCCAAGTTCAAAAGTTAAGTCAATTGCTCCTTTATTTCCTGAAGCTGTATAATTAGCGTATTCTCTATCTGCACTTATGACAATTTTTTGTGGTTGAGCTCCGATTCTTGCTATAGGACTCGTTGTCATTTTAACGAATGGTTGAATCATAACGATGTCCTGTGTTCCATTAAGTACAACCCAGCCTGACTTAGTTTCCCAAGTTTCTTCTCCTTTCACAATTACTTTTCTTTCATACGAATATTTTGCACTTCCAACTCCATATGCCAATCTTAATTGTGTGTCTCCAGTATTACTTGCAAATCCAATGTATTGGTATATATCCGTTCTAGAATTAAGTTCGTTATAGGTTGCAGTTGTCTTCTTTACGTATTCCAAGTCACTATATACTTTAACTGATGTAGGATAATTTGCTTTTGATGCTGAAAATTTTATATAGAATTGTGTTCCGCTGGCAGGGAATGTTTTATTCCCTATCTTCTTTGTTGCCCCAGTGCATTCTATAGAGATGTCACTGTGTGTTCCATCATATATAAATGTCTTTTCGTTTGATGTTCCCTCGTCTGTTCTTATGTATATTGATTTCATATATGATATGTCATCATAGTCAGGGTATGTTATAGAAATTGGTCCTATTATATAATCTTTAGTATTAATATGCTTTAATATTAATTCCTTCTCCCTCTCA
>CAMGAZ010000038.1 GCA_946008205.1 uncultured Clostridium sp.
GTACGCCATATGTTTAATAAAAAAGAAAATTAAGTTACTATTCGCTAAATTACAATATATAGAGGAGATTGAATGATGGTAAATATTCTAATTCATGGACTTGGACAAAATGAAACAAGTTGGAATGAAGTAAAAAATCAATTAAATAATTGTGAGATAAATGTTGAAACACCCAACTTATTTTCTATCGTAAAAAATTATCAAGTAAATTATGAAAATATGTATAAAACATTTGCCGATTATTGTAATAGTTTTAATGAAAAAATAAATCTAGTAGGGCTTTCTCTTGGTGGAATACTTGCTATTGATTACATAACAGAATTTCCAGAGAAAGTAAATTCAATAATACTAATAGGGACACCATACGAAATACCAAAAACTTTATTTACTATACAAAGTATTATTTACAGATTTATGCCTAGAAAAATATTTGAGAAAATAGGTTGTCCTAAAAAAGATATGATTAGATTATTAGATTCAATGAGTAATTTATCTATCCCAAAAAAAGTACCACATATAAAATGCAATACACTAATTATATGTGGAGAAAAGGAAAAAGATAATATAAATATGAAAAGTGCAAAGCAGTTAAATAAAGTGATAAACAATAGTAAATTTAAGATTATAGAAAACGCAGGACATGAAGTAAATATTGATAATCCAAAAGAACTTGCCAATACAATTTATGACTTTTGGAAAGAATTATAATAAAAAATAAAACTGCCTCATTGCATATATAAAATAATTTTATATAATTTAGGTAGAAGGAGGAATTTATTATGGCAAATGAAAGTAAAAAGGATTTTAATGCTATGTTAAAAGATAGTAAGGACATGCCTAAATATGTAAAAATTACAGATGAGCCAAGTATAAAAAAATATGGTGGGGATAATATGTATTTTGCACCACCAATGGCTTATGATGAAGTTATGAAAAAAGTACCTTATGGAAAGATAATAACAGTAGGAGAAATTAGAGATTATTTTGCAAAGAAGAATAATGCTGACTTTACTGATCCAATAACAGCAGGAATATTTACATCTATTGTTGCTTGGGCTAGTTATCAAAGAAAAGAAGATGAAACACCATATTGGAGAACATTAAAAGCAAATGGCGAATTAAATCTTAAATATCCGGAGGGTATAGAACTTCAAAAGAAATTGTTAGAAAAAGAAGGACATACTATTATTCAAAAAGGAAGAACAAATATAAAATACTATGTAAAAGATTACGAAAAAGTTATGTTTGTATTAGAATAAAAATTTACAAATTGTAGGGCAGATAATTAATTTGAAATTATCTGTCTTTTGTTATATAATAGTAACAAGAATTAGTAATTTGTATGGAAATGTATAACAAATATAAATAATAACAAGTAGGAGTAATTTATGTTTGAAGAAATAAAAAATAAAGTGAAAAAAATAATAAAAGATAGAAACGTTGAAGAAATTAACAATAATACTGACAGTAAGAATATAGGTATATATATGATTTATATTGATAATTTCAATGATGATAAAGTTATACCAATTTACATTGGACAAACTGGCTATGGCAAAAATCGAAATTTCCAAAATAGGTATAAAGAGCATTTACAAGAAATCATGGCATTAAATAGGTTGGAATATAATTATTATAAAGAACTATTATTAGATAATTTTTATGATGGACATTATAAGTCTTGTAAAATTTTTCAATATATGGTCGATCATAATTGCACACTAAAAGACTTTCGTATGATAGTATTAGAGAAAATTGATGGAAATAGTGATAATATACAAGAATTATTAGATAAAAAGGAACAAAAATATTTTACAGAATTTTTACCTGCTTTTTTTGGATTCAATCAAGTAAATACGGTTGTCGAGGCAAATAAAGAATTTTTTGCAAATTTTAATAATTTAGAAGGATTTGTAGCAAGTGATAAATTATTAAATTATGAATTAGACGATTGCGAAAATTTTATAAAATATTTTGGATATGGATATACAAAATTTAATTATTATCATTGTTATCCTAAAACATATACAGTTGGAGAAAATTCAAAAAAAATAGAATATGAATTAAGAGATAAAAAGCAATTATTAAAAATTCAAGAAATATAACGATAAATTACCAAAACTTGAAAAAAAATATGAAAAAAATAATGAAGAATTACAACAAAATAAGAAAATATTTGAAGAACGATATGAGCCAGAAATAAAAGAATACTGTCAAAAGTATAAAATAGGAATAATACAAAAATATCAAGATATAGTTGATGTACTAATTTATCAAGATAAAGAGAATATTATAGATTTTAAAAAATATTTAAAAAGGAAAAAAATAGATGTAAATATACTGGATAATTTTAATAAAGATAATGAATTTACTAATTGGAGAGAGAAACATATATCTTTATTAAGAAAGAATAATGAATTAAAAGATGAAATAAGAAATTGCAGACTTGTAAAAAGAACAGATGATTTAATGAGAATTTTGCCACGAAAAGAGTATGATGCTTTTCCATTAAAAGATAAATACCAAGAAATAGAGTTTAACAGGTTAGATAATAATGAATTAGTTATAAATCTTGATTTTTCTAATAATGGAATTTGTAATGATTGGTGGTGTTTCTCTTATAATCTAATTAAAATGGACTATAAATTAAATATAAATAACAAAATTATAGAGTAGAAACATTTAAGTTAAAAAAATCACCATTTTGTGTTAGAAATTTTCCAGATTATATATCAACAACAATGGAGGTTCAAAATGGTATTAATGAATTTACATTAATGAATAAAACAAAATATGATTTTAAGGAGATTCTTGATGAAATAAATTCTTTTATAGATGCGAAAACGAGAGTTAGGGTTGAAGTAAGAAATAGAATGAAAAATAAATGTAAAGAATTTATAGAATGTAATTACAAAACAGATAATTTATTAAAATATAAAATTATTCAATTTTTTAACAGAAAGAAGTAATTGCTGAAGATAAAAATTATTTGCAAATAGATAAAAACAAGTGAAACAAAAATAGTAATTTGTAAAGGAGGTATTTATGGGAATAGAACATTCGCAAAATTATTTACATAGTAAACAACTTGTAGCGACCTTGTTATCAAAGAGTAATATTTGTAACGACGATATTGTAATTGAGATAGGTCCTGGAAAAGGAATTATTACCAATGAACTTGCAAAAAAAAGCAAGAAAGTTATAGCAATAGAGTTTGATGCAAAATTAGCGAAAACTTTATCTGAAAGGTATAAAGAATCTAAAAAAGTTCAAATAATAGAGATGGATTTTTTAAAATATAAAATATCAGTAAAAGAACCATATAAAGTATGTGCAAATATTCCATTTAACATAACTGCTGATATTATGAAAAAAGTATTTGAAGATGATAATCCTCCTGAAGATATATATTTCATAATGCAGTATGAAGCTTTTATAAGGTATTCTGGACAGCCTTTTTATAACGAAAGTTTGAGAATATAGAAATTTTTTATCATATATATTTTTAGCGTCTGGAAATACTTTCAAAGATAAAACAAAAAAATTGTTTACTTATGAGCAACAAAAACGCATTTGCAAGTTTTTAAAAATCAAATTAGAGTCAACGCTTACTGAGATCTCATACGATGGATGGCTATACCTATATGATGTTTTTCTTAAATTTGTTTCCAACGAAAAAAAAGCTATTATATTAAATGCTGAACAAGCCATGAAAAACAATCAAAACAAGATTCAAAAAAAACATCGAAATCGCAATCATGGTTATTGGAAATTTGAAACTAAGCGCCAAAAGAAAATTTTTAAATTGAAAAATTGAAAATAAGAATTTTATCCAGTAGCTATATTTCCAATTTCTATATTATTAGCAATAGTGTAAACAAAGAAGTTGACAGAAAAAAGTAATAAGCAAATTATAAATTACAATTTAGTAGTTCGCAAAATAATAATTTGTAGGAGGAATAGATGTCTTTAATAAGTGTAAACAATTTAACTTTTGGATATGATGGAAGCCTAAAAAATATATTTGAAAATGTATCATTTAATATAGATACTGATTGGAAATTAGGATTAATTGGAAGAAACGGTAAAGGTAAAACTACATTTTTAAAGTTATTATTAGGAAAATATGAATATCAAGGTGCAATATCAAAAAATGTTGAGTTTGATTACTTCCCTTTTGAAGTAAAAAACAAAGAAAGAATGGCAATAGAAATAGTAAATGAGATTGCTCCGAATGTTGAAGATTGGGAAATTATAAGAGAATTAAATTTACTTAATACAGATACTGAAGTATTATATAGAAGTTTTAACTTATTAAGTGGTGGCGAACAAATAAAGATACTTTTAATAAGTTTATTTTTAAAAGGTAATAACTTTTTACTTATAGATGAGCCTACAAATCATTTGGATATTGAAACACGAAATAATTTAGTAAATTATTTAGAAAAGAAAAAAGGATTTATATTAGTATCTCACGATAGAAATTTTTTAGATAAAGTTGTAAATCATATAATTTCTATAAATAATACTAATATAGAAATACAACAAGGTAATTTTTCATCTTGGAAAGAAAATAAAAATAGGCAAGATAATTTTGAAAAAATACAAAATGAAAGATTGCAGAAAGATATAAATAGACTTGAAATAGCTTCTAAAAATTGTGCAAAATGGTCAAATGAGGCTGAAAAAACAAAAAATAAAAAATATAATTCAGAAACTACAATAGATAAAGGATATATAGGACATAAAGCAGATAAAATGATGAAAAAATCAAAAGTTATGGAACAAAGAATAGAAAAAGCAATAAATGAAAAGACTAATTTGTTAAAAAATATAGAGGTAAATGATACATTAAAAATTATTCCTCTAAAAAGTAATAAGAATCCATTAATTTTTGCACATAACTTGCAGATAAAATATAGTAAAGAAACGATATTTAACCCTATTACTTTTGAAGTTAATAATGGCGATAGGGTTGCACTAATTGGAAAAAATGGCATTGGTAAATCAAGTATATTAAAACTTATTTTAGGAGAAGAATTACAGTATAATGGAGAGTTTATGGTTGCAAATGATTTAAAAATATCTTATGTTTCTCAGAGTACAGAAGATTTAAAAGGAAATTTGAGAACTTTTGCTTACGATAATAAAATAAATGAAAGTATTTTTAAAGCAATGTTAGTAAAAATGGGATTATCACAATTTGATTTTGATACTAATATTCAAGATATGAGTGAAGGTCAAAAGAAGAAGGTTCTAATTGCAAAAAGTATTTCAGAACAGGCTAATATTTATATATGGGATGAACCTTTAAACTATATTGATATATTGACAAGAGAACAAATAGAAGATGCTATTCTAAATTATAATCCTACCATTATTTTTGTAGAACATGATGAGAAATTTATTGAAAAAGTGGCAACAAAAATTATAAATTTGGTAAAGTAAGTGAGAGACAAATTACAATTTTTAAAGGAGATATATTATGGGAGAATTTATAATACAAATAATAATAGGTTTAATTATAATAATTATAGGGATATTGAATATGAAAGGAAACATATCTTTACTACATTCTTATCATAGAAAAAGAGTAAAAAAAGAAGATATAATACCTTTTGGAAAAAAAGTAGGAATAGGAAGCATAATTATTGGAATTACAATAATACTAGCAGGTGTATTCACAATTTTAAATTATACTCATATAAGTAAAGTAGTATTAAGCATAGGAATTACAATGGGAATTACTATAATATTTTATGCAATGTTTAGATATAATAAGGGAATATTTTAAAATTACAAATTACAATATATCGCTAGGAATGGAGGAATAATTAAATGAACTTTAAAGAGTATGGAAATAAGAATAAAGATACAATAATGTTATTACATGGTGGTGGTCTTTCTTGGTGGAATTATAGAGAGGAAGCTGAAAGATTACAAGAAAGTTATCATATTATTATTCCAATATTAGATGGACATTCAGATAGTGATAGAAGATTTACAAGTATAGAAGATAATGCACAAGAAATTATAGATTATATAGAAAATGATTATGATGGACATATTAGTTTAATAGGAGGATTATCTTTAGGAGGACAAATACTTTTAGAAATTTTATCAAGAAAAAATGACATTTGTGATTATGCCATTGTTGAAAGTGCATTAGCAGTTCCGATGAAAACAACATATAAGATGATTAGACCAACTTTTTCTATGAGTTATGGACTAATATCAAAAAAATGGTTCTCAAAAATGCAGTTTAATTCTTTAAGAATAAGGAAGGATTTATTTGATGATTATTATAGAGATACTTGCAAAATTGAAAAGGAAGATATGATTTCATTTATGGAAGCAAATTCAAAATATTTACTAAAAGATTCATTGCAAGAAACAAAGGCAAAAGTTTTAGTAATTGTAGGAGATAAAGAAAGACCAATAATAAAAAAATCAGCAAATTTAATTCATCAAAAAATAAAAGGAAGTAGAATTGAGATATTACCTAATTATTATCATGGAGATTTTAGCATAAATCATCCACAACAATATATTGTAGCAATTAACGAACTTATTGTTAATAAAAACAGAAACTCGAAGAATAAATCAGTTAGTAATACTGAAACAAAATTTGAAGATAAACAAACACGATTAAAAAATAGAACAAATACAAATTTTTTAGATGAAAGATAAATTACATGTATACTGTTAGATGTAAATAAATGAGTTTACATCTAATTTTTTTGGTTGTAAAATTATTTACAAAGAATTTAAGTTAGAACATCAAATTACAGAGGTCTTTGAATCTAACAACTTGACGGTTCGACTTTTATTCCTATTATTAATTTAGTTTTAGATAGTGAGGGCAATAGACTCTATATAACAAGCATGATGAAATAATAGTAGAGGTAAAAGACTTAAGTTCAAAAAGAAAGTAGGTGAATAATTTTGAAAACAGTATTAAGTGTAGATGTTGCTAAAAATAAAAGTATGATAATGCTTATGAATAGTGATGGAGAGATATTTATTGATACGAAAGAAATAAATCATAATTTAGAGGATTTTGAAAAAGTAAAAGAAGAAATAAAAGAAATTAATCCACAAAATCTAACAGTATTTATGGAATCAACAGGTACATATCATTTACCAGTAGAAAGATATTTTAAAGAAAATGGATTTAACACCTTAGTTATTAATAGTTTAACTACTAAAAACAATTATGATACTATTAGAAAAACTAAAACGGATAAAAAGGATTGTTATAGATTAGCAAAGTTGTTTTTTGTAAATGAAGTAGAATATCACGATTTATCTAAAAAGGATTTATATGCTAATTTAAAAGCAATGACAAGACAATATTTTTATCTATTACAAAACAATGTAAGTTGTAAAAATAGATATAAAAGATTAATAAATATATGTTTTCCAGAGCTAGAGAAAATCTTTAAATCAACAAGAATTTATGATGATACAGCATTAAACTTTATTAAAGAATTTCCACATGCAGAGATAGTAAAAGAGAAGCGAATTGATGCACTGTATGATAATTTATACAAAACTAATGGAAGAAATTTAAACTTTTATAAAAAGCTAGCTACAACAATAAAGACAGCTTCAATCAATTCTTATCCTGGAGTTGATAAAGAACACGAAGATGTAAAAAATCTTTCATATATGGCTAAAATAGTACAGAATAATAACAATATCATAAATGAATTAAGAGAAAAAATGATAGAAACAGCAAAACAATCTCCATATTACAAAATAATAAATTCATTTTATGGAATTGGAGATACACTAACAGCAGAGATACTTGGAGAATTAGGAGATATAACAAGATTCGATAGTCCGAAAGAAATAATAGCTTTTTGTGGACTTGATCCAACAATAAAGCAGTCTGGAAAAAGTATAAATGTGAAAGGAGCAATATCAAAAAGAGGAAACAAATATGCACGATATATATTATTTAATTGTAGTCAAATGGTAGTAAAACTAGGTGCTTCAAATTATCCAGAGCATCCAGTATATATTTATTACCAAAATAAAAAAGCAGAAGGCAAACACTACTACGAAAGCCTAACTGCTTGTTCTACAAAAATTCTAAGAATGTTATATTCAATGTGTAAAAATAATAAACAATTCTTAGAAAATTAATCATAATTGAATTTTATCATAAAAAAAGTGAAAAAGATACAATTTTTTAAAAAATATATCGTTTTCGCTTGTTTGCCATACAAAAAAATAATATAATAAATTTATAAAAAAAGTCTTGACAAAAATTAGATAGTCAAGTTGTAGTTTTGATTGAAATTTTTTTGTAACTTTAAAATCAATAGAATCAATAAAACTTACTTTCAAGTAACTATATTACAAAAAAGTGCGTACTTCCCAAGCATAAAATACCCTGCTATAATGCAAGTATAATAAAAATTTAGTAGGTACTAAAAATGAACAAAGAAAAAATTGATTTATCAAAAGGATTTATTGAAATATATGATTTTGGAGGGAGAACCATTTCGCATGGTTTTCTATTTTACTCCTATTCCTTTTTGCACAAAACTTTGATAATACAAACCAAAATTTATAAAAAATTATACAAATTTTGAAAACATGTATAATTTTTTCATTTTTTTATACATTTTTATTGAAAGTATATAAATTTTATGATATTTTATATATATGGAGGTAAAAGATATGAAATTAGAAATGTTACCATATAAAAATGTCAATTTAAAAACAAATAAAATTCTAGAACAATTAACTGTATCATCAAGAGCATTAGCTGAACTTAAAGGATATGCAAATACTATTCCAAATATGCATATTCTAATAAATGCAGTAACTATTAATGAGGCAAAAGATAGTAGTGCTATTGAAAATATAGTCACAACTCATGATGATATTTACAAAGTTCTAACAGAAAGTGGCTTTAAAGAAGAAAATGCCAAAGAAGTGGTTGATTATAGAAACGCTATTTGGGCTGGATATGAACAAATTAAAAAAGATGGATTTATAAATACTAATACAATTGTTAAAATACAAGGCATAATTGAACATAATAATGCAGGTATAAGGAAATTACCAGGAACAGAACTGAAAAATTCACTAACTGGAGAGACAATTTATACTCCACCTCAAAATGAAGAAGAAATAAGAGATTATTTAAGGAATCTAGAAAAATTTATTAATAACAATGAAGATGGAATTGATCCATTAATAAAAGTTTGCTTAATACATTATCAATTTGAAAGTATACATCCTTTTTATGATGGAAATGGTAGAACTGGAAGAATACTTAATATTCTATATCTCGTATTAAATAAATTAATTGATAGTCCGATTCTTTATTTAAGCAAATATATTAATAAAACAAAGCAAGAATATTATAAATTATTTAATGAAGTAAGAAATAATAATAACTATGAAGAATGGATTCTATATATTTTAAAAGGTATTGAAATCACATCTAAAGAAACGATAACACTAATTGAAAAAATTCAAGATGAGATGAAGAATTTTAAAGAGGAATTTAGGACTAAATTACCTAAAATTTATTCAAAAGAATTATTGGAAAGCTTATTTTATGAAGTATATACCAAAATTGCTTATATAGAAAAAGCTTGTGGTGTAACAAGACTAACTGCCACTTCTTATTTAAATCAACTTGAAGAAATAGGTCTATTAGAATCAGAAAAGATAGGCAGAGAAAAAATATATAAAAATTTAAGATTAATAAAGTTGTTATCAGATGAATAAGAGATAAAATAGTAATTGTATCGATTCACCTC
>CAMGAZ010000039.1 GCA_946008205.1 uncultured Clostridium sp.
AATAGAGCATTGAAAAAATTGAAGAATAAAAGACTTACTTACAATAAATCCAATATATAAAGAATTGATATTAAAATGTTCAAAAGAGACTAAAAAAATAATTACAATAGAAGACCATGGAGTAACAGGCGGACTGGGAACAGCTGTATGTGAAGTGCTATCAGAAAATTATCCTGCAAAAGTAATCAGAATGGGTATAAAAGATACATTTGGAGAATCTGGAAAGGCAGAAGAACTAATAAAAAAATATAAAATAGATTGTGATAGTATAGTAGGTAATTTACAATATAACTAAATTAGACTTTGTAAATTATATTTTTATAAAATGAGAATAAAATATTACAAATATATTACAACTATGAAAAACATTGAAAAATGTGAAGTGTTATGCTAATATAAAAATATAAAAGACGAGGAGAAAATTATGAAAAGGAAAACAGATGAAAAGCAAAAAATGAAGAAAGGGATACGAGGAATAACCCTAATTGCACTTGTCGTAACCATAGTGGTTCTATTAATTTTAGCAGGAGTAAGCATTAACTTAGTAGTAGGAAACAATGGAATAGTAACAAAAGCAGGAGATGCAAGCAATAAGAGCAAGCAGGCAGATGCAACAGACAGAATAGAAATGATGCTAAATGAATGGCAAATAGAGAAATACACAGGAGATGGAAATTTTGTGACATTTCTAAATGGAAAGAAAGAAGCAAACGAGATAGATGATGTAACAGCAAATGGAGACGGTACATATAGCATAGAAAAAGGTGACTACATATTTACGGTAAAAGATGATGGAACAGAAATAACCAATGTAGAAACATTAAAAGGAATAGTTCCACAACTAAGCTATGCAATTTATTCAGATACAGCAGGACAAAGCCAAATAGAAACAAGCAAAAAATACGATAAAGTGTATATAGGAGTAAAAGTAACAAATGCAGGGGACTATACAAGTGCACCAACACTAGAGTTAAAAGCTCCAAACGGAAGCACAATAAGTTCAACAACAGTAAGTGGCTATAATGGATATTATGAAATAACCAATGATGGAAAATTTGTATTAACTGTAACAGGAACAAATAATGATGGAACAAGAAGTAAAACACAACCAATAGTAATAAGCTGTATGGATGTACTACCAGGCTCAACAATATTAAGGTCACAAGCACCAAAAATAACAGTAAATGGGTTAAAATATGCGGATATAGATGGAGATGGAAAAGCAGATGGAATAATAGTAGCAGATATATCACAAGAAAGCACAGATACAACTAACACATATAAAGGTGGAAATCCTTGGGGAGATAGTAGGGGTAGCTTTTCATATACAGCACAGACAACAGGATTAAAGAGCTACTCATTAGATACAAACTATAAATATACAAATCCAGATGGTTCGCAGGTAGATGGAACCTTAATAACATGCACAAATAATTCAGGGACACCACAGTACTATATTTTATCATTAGCAAATTATGATAGTAACACACATTACTGGTATAAAAATGCATATGGTAAGATGAGTGATTATTCAAAATTTACATCACAAGACTTTGGCAAAGGTAAAGAAAACACAGAAAAAATGATAGATAGAATGAAGAATCATTCAGATACAAGTAAATATAGTGTAGATTATGGAGAAGCAAGAACTGGAACTAATGCAGATGTATGGGGCATAATACAAGACAAGGTAAATGAAGGTTGGTTTGTACCATCAAGAGCAGAGTGGGCAGCATTTGCATCATATTTAAACCCTTCAAACACGAGTAGAGACGCTAACTATTATGGAAACTATGGGCTTAGTAGCTGGTACTGGTCGTCCGCACAGGGCAGTACACGCACCGCAGATTACGTGGAATTTTACAATGGGACCATGAACGGCAACGGCGTGAACGGCAGCCTCGACGTGCGTTTGGCCTCGACTTTCTAAGCATGTAAATGCTTAGAATTACATCAACTTGTTATGTTAATAACAAGTTTCATATATATTTTCCTTTTCGATAAAAACTTCGTAAGAAGTTACGAAAAGGAAAATAATGTAAAAATAAAAATTAAATAAAAATTTAAGGTAAAAAATGGAATATCAAAATGATGAATCAAATAAAAAAATAGAAAATAGAAAAAATTACAAATGGAATAAAACAAACGTTGACATAGCGAGAAGAAAAATTAATAAAGAAATTTATGAACATGATAAACAATCTTCAATAAGTATAAAATTGGATGATTTATCAATTACAATTAATGATAAAATAGTAAGAAGAGAAATACAAAGAGGAATGGTAAACAAGGCGATAACTCCAGGAGAAATAACAGAATTAATACGAAGGCAAAAAGAAATAGACTCCGAAGTTGACAGATGGATAGCTTCAATCTAGCTAGCTTTATCAGCTGAGAGGTAGGATAAGCAACTTTTAATTATATTAAAAGTAAAAATTTTAATATAATGAAAGTGATTGCCCCGCCAATATATTTTGGCATTATCGAAAGTTGGGCAATATCTAGTTAATAAGGTACGGCTTTTAGCACTCTTTTAGTAGTAGCTGGTACTGGTCGTCCGCCTAATTGTTATGTTGTAAAATATCCAGCATACAGAGAAATTTTTGCTGCACAATTCAAAGATAGAATTGTACAGCATTTTTATATGGAAGAATTAGGAGATACTTTGGATTCTGAATTAGTAGAAGGTTGTTCATCATGTATAAAAAACAGAGGGACAGCCTATGCTTTGAGAAAATTAAAGGAATATGTTATAGAAACTTCGGATAACGGAAAGAAAGACTGTTATTTTCTAAAAATAGATTTATCAGGATATTTCATGTCCATAAATAGAGAAATTGTTTGTAATAAGTTTATAGAAAATTTTTTATAAATTATAGGTTTAAAATAGATATGTCACAAATACATTGAAAATAAAATATTGAAAAGAGAGCACAAAAATGATATTGTTTAAATGACCAAAAATAAACATATCGGAGGTGCTCTCTTATGGGTAATAATATCACAGATAGATTAAAATATAAAGAGTCAATAGTAAAATTTTCAAGAAAATATGGAGTGGCAAAAGCAGCATATAAATTTGGAGAATGTAAAAGAACAATATACAGATGGAGAAATAGATATGATGGAACATTAGAAAGTTTAAAAGATAAATCAAGACGTCCACATTCACATCCAAATCAACATACAGAGGAAGAAATAAAATTAATAAAAAATTATAAAAGAAACAATAAAGATACGGGATTAGTAGTATTATGGATAAAATTACGTCAAGCAGGATATACAAGAACAATACAAGGATTGTATCATGCAATGCAAAGATTAGGAATATATAAAAAAGTACCAAGTAAGAAAAAAGAAAGTGAGCCAAATGAATGGGTAACAGGAGAATATCCAGGAGAGAAAATACAAGTAGATGTAAAATATGTACCCAAAAAATGTATGAGTCCAGAATTACAAGAAATGGGAGAGAAATTTTATCAATATACAGCCATAGATGAATGCTCAAGATTAAGATATACATGGTTTACAAATGCGCATGATACATATGCATCAAGTGAATTTGCAAGAAGGTTAGTAAGATATTTTCCATTTAAAGTAAAAACGATACAAACAGACAATGGATTTGAATTTACAAACAGATTAAGTTGGCAAGCATTTTTGAAAGATAAAAAAACAATGTTTGAAAACACATTAGAAGAATTAGGATTAGAATATAAAGTAATAAAGCCACATACACCAAAACAAAATGGAAGAGTAGAAAGAAGTCATAGAAAAGATCAAGAAAGATTTTACTATAAAAGAGTATTTTATAGTTTAGAAGATTTAAGAAATCAAGGAAAAGAATGGAGAAAAGAATATAATAATTTTCCTATGAGGCCACTAGGATGGTTGAGTCCCAGGGAATTCATAAAAAAATATAAAAGTCAAGAAGAATCGTTATTTGCAATATAGGTGCTCAAAGTATTTATTTTAAATAATTTGTGACAAATGATTGACTAACCTACAAAGTTTATAGAAAATTTTTTATAAATACTCTTGCAATTAATGTCGTTTATTGTTATGATAAAAGAGAATAGAATTTATAATGTATAATTATGAAAATTATACAACTAATGTGATAATAGACGAAAACAAGGAGATATAAAGATGATAGAATTTAGAAATGTTTCTAAAGTTTATGATACTGGAACAGAGGCTGTTCATAATGCAAATTTTGTTATTAACAAGGGCGATTTCGCATTTTTAGTAGGAAGCTCTGGCTCAGGAAAATCGACATTAATAAAGCTTATATTAAAGGAAGAAGAACCAACATCGGGAAACATTATTATAAATGGAAAAGACACAACATTTTTAAAACCAAAGAGAGTTCCTTATTTAAGAAGGAGTATGGGAGTTGTTTTCCAAGACTTTAGATTATTACCAGATAAAACGGTATATGAAAATGTAGCTTTTGCAATGTACATAGTAAGAGCAACTCCAAAACATATAAGAAGGCAAGTTCCAATGGTTCTTGCGATGGTAGGATTAAGTGATAAAGCAAATGTATATCCAAATGAATTATCAGGAGGAGAACAACAAAGAGTAGCTTTAGCAAGAGCTTTGGTAAATAATCCATCAATGCTAATTGCAGACGAGCCAACTGGAAACTTAGATCCAGATACAGCATGGGACATAATGAGATTATTGAATGAGATAAATTTAAGGGGAACAACATTGGTTGTAGCAACTCATGCAAAAGACATAGTTGATAGAATGAACAAAAGAGTTATTCGTATAGAGAACGGAAATATTATAAGTGATAAAAAAGGTGGGTATGACAGTGAAGCATAGTATAATTGGTTATTTATTAGGAGAAGGATTTAGAAATGTATTTCATAATAAAAAATCTTCTGGTGCATCACTTGCAATAATGTGTGCCACTATGTTGATTTTCGGATTATTCTTTATGATTATTGAGAATTTAAATAATGCAGTAGAGACTTTAGAAACGCAACAAGGTATGCAAGTTTTTATAGAAAAAACTGCTACGGAGTCTCAAATTTCACAAATTGGAGAGCAGATAAAAGAGATAGATGGAGTAAATTTAGTAACATATGTTTCTAAAGAGGATGCTCTGAACCAAACAAAAGAAAAGCTAAAAGATAAGCAATCTTTAATTGCTGGCTGGGACGAAGATAATCCTTTTAGAGCGTCATACATGGTAACATTAACAGACTTAAAACTAAGTTCGCAAGTACAAGAGGAGATTTTAAAAATTAATAATGTTGCTGAGATATCAAGTAGAGATGAAACTATTAATGGATTAGTAGCTATTGCAAATGGAGTAAGAATTGTATCAGCAGTTATTCTAACATTGTTAATTTTAATATCAATATTTATTATAGCAAATACAATTAAATTAACAGTACATGCAAGAAGAAAAGAAATTTCAATAATGAAATATGTTGGGGCAACAGATAGCTTTATTAGATGGCCTTTTATAATAGAAGGTATCATAATAGGAATTATGGCAGCACTTATTTCAATTCTAGTCTTGGGAATAGCATATAGCTTAATTGCAAATGGAATGTCAAGCTCAACATTACTAAATAAAATGGGAATGAGTTTATTATCGTTCTCAGATATGATAACACTATTAGTAACAGTTTACTTAGTCTTAGGAATTGGAATTGGCGCTTTGGGTAGTAGCCTTTCAATGAGAAAATACTTACAAGTTTAAAATAAAAATAAAGGAGAAAACTTATGAAAAGGAAAATATTACTAACACTACTGAGTATCTTAACAGTATTGGTACTACTATCATCCATGGTAGTTACTTCCTATGCAGCATTGGAAGATGATAAGCAAGATGTCCAAAATAAAATTAATGAGGCAAAAAATGAGCTTAATACTATATCAGATAATAAAGACGAGGCAGAAACTGAATTAGAAAAATTGACAAGTCAAATTGTACAAGTACAATCTGAATTAGATTCTTTAAAGGCTCAAATAGAAGATTTAAATTCTTCTATCGAAAAAAAACAAGAAGAGATAGATGAAGAAGAGGCAGAGATAGAAAGAAAAGACAATTTATTAAAGGAGAGAATGGTTGCTTTATATGAAGCAGGAGATACTTCATATTTAGATGTTCTATTTAATTCTGAAGATATATTTGATTTCTTGTCTAGTTATTCTATAATTCAACAAATAGTTGAAACAGACACAACTTTAATTGAAGAATTGGAAAAGCAAAAACAGCAATTGGAAAGCGATAAAAGTAATTTAGAAGCAGATAAAGCAAAAGTTGAAGAAAAAGAGGCTGAGCAAAAAATAAAAAGAGCGTCTCTATCGACATTGCAAGAGAAAAAACAATCTGAGGTTGATAAATTATCTGCCGATGAAAAAGCAAAACAGGCTGAATTAGATGAATATAATTCTAAATTAAAAGAAATAGACAATGCCATAGCTGAAGCTTTAAGAAAAGCACAAGAGGAAGAAAAAAATAATTCTGCAACAGGAGGCAATGGTAGTAGCTTTGATGGAACTTTTGCATGGCCACTAGATTATTCACCAAGAAGAGTAACATCTAGAATGAAATATAGATGGGGCAGATGGCATAAAGGAATTGATATAGGAACAAATGCTGAAACAGGAAAAAGAGTTGTTGCAGCAGCATCTGGAACAGTTGTTTACAGTGCATATCAATCTGGAACATCATCTAGTCCAGGATATGGTAATTATTTAATAATATATCATGGAAATGGATACTGTTCATTATATGCACATATGGCATCAAAATCTGTAAGTACAGGAGAAAGAGTATCTCAAGGTCAATTAATAGGATATTCTGGAAACACTGGTGGAGTTGCACCGCATTTACACTTTGAAATAAGAAGGGCTACATCAGTAAGCGATTTCTTTGGAAATAACTGGCTAGATCCACTAGACTACTTACCAGGTGGCTATGTAATAGTTGATTAATACATAAGAGAGGAGAAACATTTATGAGAAGAAAAATACTAACAATAATTGTTATATGTTTGCTATTAGTATGCTTCTCCATAAATGTTTTTTCTAATACAGAAGCAACAGATACTGAAGTACTAAATAGTCAATTAACAAACAATGAGACAACAAATGCTGAAGTAAATAACATGACACTGCAGGAGCAAAAGCAGGATATTGAAAATAAACTAAACGAATCAAACAGTAGATTGGAATATGTTCAAAATGAATTATCTGCTACTATTCAAAAAATGCAGGAACTAGATGATTTGATTGCGGATTATGAGCAAAAGTATAATGAAATACAAAACAAGATAGTTAGTTTAGAAACAGAAATCGCTACAACAGAGACAAACTTAGTAAAAGTCGAAGAGGAATATGAAAGAAAAGAACAACTATTGAAAAAAAGGGTAGTAGCTATTTACGAAGATGGAGATACAACGTACTTAGATGTATTACTATCATCAAAAAATATATTGGACTTTATATCTAATTATTACATGCTAGAACAAATAGTTGAGTTTGATAGTAATTTGTTAGATGAATTAGATGAAAAAAAGCAAATTATAGAAACTAAAAAAGCTGAGCAAGAAAAAAGAAAAATGGATCTTAAAGTAGCTAGAGCAAAAGAAGGGCAAATGCAAATTTTGATGGAAAACCAAAAAATACTTCAAGAGAATTATTCTTCTAAACTAACTGAAGAAGAGAAAAATTTAAATGCTCAAATAGAACAGTATAAGGCAGAACAAGAAGAAATAGAAAGACAAATACAAGCGGCCATACAGTGGAGTGGAAATCTAGCAATACAATATACAGGTGGTGCTATGATTTGGCCTGTAGGAGTAGAAGGAACATACATAACATCCCCATATGGAAACAGATTGCATCCTATACAGGGTGTATATAGGTACCATGATGGAATCGATATAGGTAATGCTGGATATGGAGCTCCAGTTGTAGCTGCTGCAGATGGTGTAGTTACATATACAGGAGTTATGGGTGGATATGGAAACTGTGTTATGATTAATCATGGAAGTGGAGTTGTAACATTATATGGACATGGACAAGAAATAAAGACAACTTTAGGAGCTGTTGTAAAACAGGGAGATATCATAATGGCAGTCGGTTCAACAGGCAATTCAACTGGACCCCATTTACATTTTGAAGTAAGAAAAAATGGACTAGCTGTGGACCCTATTCCATATTTAAATGGTGAAGCAGACATTCAATTGGATGGCAGTAAAGCAAATGAAGTAATAAATTTGGACTAGTATTCAATAAAATGTAATAAAATAAGTATTGTTTCGTATAATAAAATGAAAGGAAGAAGTAATGCAAAATGGAAGACAAAAAAAGTATAAGACAGAATGTTTATAAAATAGTTATGCTCGTTATACTAACGGCTACAATAACCTTTATGATTACCACAATGGTGATTTATAATAAATTTTCAGATGTTTATAGTAATAAAAGTAGTACCAGCAGTATAAATGCGGAAAATTCGTCAACAGAGACAGCTTTAGTAAAAACGCTAGAAACGTTTAAAATGATGCTAAAGCAAAAATATATTGGTGAAATTGACGAAGAAAAAATGATAGATGGAGCTATAAAAGGCTATGTAGAAGGTTTAGGGGATCCATATACAACATATCTAACCAAAGAAGAGATGCAAGAATTCATAGAAGAAACAAATAGCGAGTATGTTGGGATAGGAGTATATCTAACAAATAGCAAAACAGATAATACAATATTAGTTGTAGGAACAATGAAAGCTGCACCAGCTCTAGAAGCGGGAATACAAGCTGGAGATGTAATTGAAAAAGTAAACGACGTAGCATATACTGGAGATCAGTTAGATGATGCAATAAAGATTCTCAAAGGTGAAGAAGGAACTGATGTAAAGGTTACAGTTCTAAGAGATGGTAAAGAAATAGATTTAACCGTAACTAGGAGAAAAATAACAGTAGAGCATGTAGATTCCCAAATGTTAGAAAACAATATTGCATATATACAAGTTGACTCATTCGATAGCGGAGTAGCAGAGGATTTTAAAAAACAAATAATAGAATTGAAAAATGGTGGAGCAAAAGGAATCATAATAGATTTAAGAAGCAATGGTGGAGGAATAGTAGATGAGGCTACTGGAATTGCAGACCTATTCTTAAAGGAAAATGAAACCATACTTATAACAAAAGGAAAAGATGAAAAAGAAGAAACTACAGTATCAAAGAATAAGCCAATAATACAAGACATACCATTAGTAGTACTAGTAAATGAAGGAACAGCTAGTGCTTCAGAAATATTAGCAGGAGCATTAAAAGATAAATATCCTAATACAACAGTAGTTGGAAAAACGACATATGGAAAAGGAGTAATTCAAACTTTATATAATCTAACAGATGGCAGTGGATTAAAGATAACCACAGAAGAGTACTTTACACCAAACCATAATAAAATAAACAAAGAAGGAATAAAGCCGGATGTTGAAGTAAATCTTACAAAAGATGCAAATGGATATTATGAAACTAAGATAGATAAAGATGCACAAATACTAAAGGCTAAAGAAATTTTAACAAAATAACTAAAAAATACATTT
>CAMGAZ010000040.1 GCA_946008205.1 uncultured Clostridium sp.
AAGCAATGTTCTACGCTATGAAGACACTGTCTGCTAACGAATTCAAAACATGGTGTTATTTTTCTTCTTTAAATTCTCAATTTTCTCAAATTTTAAGTACAAAAGATATTCTTGATAAATGCAATTTTTCTGATAAGACATACAGAACTGCTCTTAAAGGGCTTACCAACAAAGGTTTTCTCATTTTAGATGAAACAACTAAAACTTTTACTTTTTATGAAAATCCTAATTCTTTAGAAGATATTTCTAATATTTCTAAAGATAATTTTTATTTATATAAATATGTATCTAATGATACTATTGTTTATATTGGACAGACAAGTTCTTTAAAAAGAAGAGTTCAACAACATACTCAAGATAAGTTATATAATTTTAAAGGTGAGATATATTATACAAATTGTGGCTCTAAAAAAGAATTAGCCTTATTAGAAGCTATTCTTATTAATAAATATAAACCAGAGTTTAATATAATGCATAAGAATAGAGAAGATTTAAATTATGATTTAATCAAAGATAATCTTAATTTAGATTGGATTTTATATAAAACTATTGAATAAACAACAAAGGAGGTTAATATAATTTGAGTTATACTATAAACAGCTCAATCCGCGCGAGGTACTACAACCAAACCCCTCGCTCTACATCGAGTATCAAGTACATAGTCCTTCACTACACCGCGAATAGCGGTCTGAAGGCCACGGCCAAGGGTAACGCAAATTACTTTCATAACGCTGATCGCAAGGCTAGCGCGCATTATGTTTGCGATGAAGGGAATGTAATCTATCAATGTGTACCCGATACTCATGCCGCGTATGCAGTAGGTGACAAACAAAAGTACACTAATGGTGGCGCGCAACTTAAAGGAAAATGTACAAACAGCAATTCAATATCAATAGAAATGGTTAGTCATACTGATTCAAAAGGTAATTATTATATACCAGAAGCAACTATTAATCATGCTGTTGAATTAACGCGCGCACTTATGTCAAAGTATCATATACCTAGCTCTAATGTAACAAGACATTGGTCCGTGACCGGGAAGCTATGTCCAGCACCAATGTGCCATACATCAGAGGGTAATGCTAGATGGGAAAATTTTATGAATAGAGTAAAGGGCGTAAACCAAGCGCCGCAAAAGGAGGAAGAAGAAGTGACACAAGAACAATTTAATGCAATGATGAAGGAATATAGAAAAACTCTTCAAGACAATGACTGTAATGCTTATTCGGCAGAGGCGCGCGAGTGGGCTATCAAGAATGGTATTGTCACGGGTTCGGGTAAGGACGCGAAGGGAGCTCCAAACTACATGTGGGGAGATCAACTCTCCAGAGAGCAAGCGGTTACGATCTTTTACCGTTTCTGAAAACTCATGGGTAAAGCATAATGAGCAAAAGATCTAAGCATAAGATACGTCGAGCTATAACCGCGCCTTTTAGACATTTAAAAAAGTTAGGTTTTACTAACCGTCTTGCGCTTTATCTTACACTTTTTCTCGCGCTTGGACTATCCGGAGGATATCGACTCGCGGTTTTAAGTATACAAATGGATTACGTAGGTTCTTTAATTTGCTGGACCGCAATCTTTTCCCCATTAGGTATAGGGGTTTCAGTCGTACTCGCGCGCGTCGTGGATAAGAATAGAGATGAAAATACTTCATCTGATGGAGATGGAATTAAGTATGCTCAAGCTAAGGCTATGGACTTTACTTTAGAAGATAGTGGTTATATAGATGATACAAACCCACCGATTTAAGGAAAAAGAGGAAAATCTTTCAGTAGATTTTCCTCTTTTTTTTATTATTCTGACTTTTTTAAGAGGTTATGCGTATAAATTATCATTCTTATAAAAAATTTGTTATAATATTTATATAAGTTAATGAAGAAAGTAAAAGGAGTGAAAGAGGAAAATTAAATGATTAAAATATATACAGACGGAAGCGCGGCGCCAAACCCCGGATCGGGAGGCGCTGCCGCAATAGCAAGAGATGAAGAAAAAGGAATTGTTTGGTATTGGTTTGATTATGAAGAAAATACTACAAATAATAGAATGGAAATGAAAGCACTGATAGAAGCTTTGAAATGGGCGCGCAGTGAAAATTTATTCGCGGTTCCGATTTATAGTGATTCAGCCTATGTCGTAAACCTTTATAGCGATTGGATGTTCAAATGGGCTAGAGCTGGCTGGACTCGAAGCAAGGGCGCCCGCGTTGAAAATTTAGATTTAGTTAAGGAACTTTACGACCTTTCATTCCTTTGCTCTTGCGAGGTACTCAAAATTAAAGGACATGACGGCGTTCTTGATAACGAATTATGTGATGCTCTTGCCTCAAAAAACACTCAGAAACTTGAAAAATTGCTCAAATCTGAGGACATTTTTAAGTCGAATGAGATATTGGAAGAATATTATAAAAACCTTTAAAATTTTGTTATAATATATATATGAAATGAGAGGAGATAAAAATGACGATTGAACAGGCAATTAAGACAGTTGAATCTATTATAAATTCAAATAAGGAATTAATAGAAAGAGAAAAGGCAGATAATGATTTTGCTGTTTTCTTAAAGCAGCAGAATAGCGCGTTAGAAATTTTATTAGAATATGTGAAAGGACAGTTGAACTAATGACGAAGGTAGTAATATTTAAAGATTTGCCAGAATATTTCATTCCGGGCGCATCAGATTGTTATGATGGTTGTCCTATTGCAATGTACAGAGAACGATTAGATAGTTTAGATTGCAATTATTTTGATGATTTTAACGATAATCATAGATGTCCTTTTAAACAGGATTATGGCGAAGAAGTTAATAAATATATAGAAAAAATTATAGAAATAGTGGAGGAAAATAATTGAGTAATTATACGGCAAATACTATAAAAACCTTAGATTATTTTGAACACATTAGACAGTATCCCGGTATGTATATAGGTAGTGTAGATATTCGAGGATTACATCACTGTGTAAAAGAAATAATTTCTAATAGTATAGACGAATGGCTTAATGGTGCGGGCGATACTATTACTGTTTCTCTCTTGCCTAACAATGGTATTAAAATAGAAGACAATGGACGTGGAATTCCTCACGGAAAACATGAATCTGGGTGTAGTGTTCTTCAGGCGTGTTATGGAATCGCAAATACAGGCGGTAAGTTTGATAATGCAACTGGAAAGACTGGATATAATTCTTCTGGTGGAGAGCATGGCACTGGAGGCAAAGCTGTTAATGCTTTATCTACAAAGATGATAGTAACCACTGCACTTGAGGGCAAGAAAGAAATAGTAGAGTTTTCTAAAGGAGAATTTATATCTTATAAAGAAGAAGATAGTTCTAAACATGGTGTTACAGTTACCTTTTATCCAGACGCAGATATTTTTGAAACAATAGAATTTGATGTTGATAAGCTTAGAGAAATGATTAGAGAATTTAGTTTTCTCTGTAAGGGTTTAACTTTTATTTTTAATACACTAGAGGGAACTGAAACTTATAAATCTGAAAAGGGTTTATATGATTATTTACAGTATTTGAACAAAGATAAAACTTTTTTATGCAATCCATTTTATATTAATGCAAGAGATGGTAGTTATCAGATAGAAATAGCGTTAGGTTATAATAGTAATTATACTTCTTCTATCAAATTATATACAAATAATATACCACAGGAAAAGGGAACTCATTTAACCGGATTTAAAACAGCGTGGACATTAGCAGTAAATAATTTTGCAAAAGAAAAGAAATGGCTTAAAGATGGTGAAAAGTTAAGTGGCGCTGACCTTGAAGAAGGTATGTTATTAATTCTAAATTTTAAGATGATAGATCCTATCTTTAAAGGTCAGAATAAAGAAGAACTTAGTTCTTCTGAAGGCAGAACTTATGTTCAGAAATTAACTACTGAAACCTTAAAAGAATTATTACCATATCAAGAAAAAGATATTAAAGTAATAGTTGATAAGGCGCTCGCAGCAAGAAAAGCGCGCGAAGCAGCAAAAAAAGCACGAGATGCAGCACGTGCGATTGATAAAAAGAAAAAGGAAAAGGTTCTTAAATTTGACTCGAAGCTGGCTGATTGTTATTCCAAGGATAGAAAAAAGTGTGAGATTTATATTGTAGAAGGTGACTCTGCATCTGGGAACATTAAGTTAGCTCGTGATAATGAGTTTCAGGCTGTCCTTCCGGTACGAGGTAAAATCCTTAATACTAGAAAGGCAACTTTAGAGCAGATTCAGAAGAATGCAGAAATCATGACTATGATTGAAGCGTTTGGTTTAACTATAGATGCCAAGACTATGAAGGTAACATTCTGTCCGGAAGATCTTAGGTACGGGAAGATAATTATCATGAGCGATGCAGACGTCAACGTATCGGCGTATGAAAGACTTTGCGCTTAATCAAAGCGGGTATATATACATTTAAAAAACATAGTATATATGCTAACGGGGAATCCTAAACATATTAATTGCATGGAAATCCCGTGGGAAATAAACATTTATCCATTTCTTATTAAAATAGAATAAGAAAGGATATAGAATATGATAGGCATTTACAAAATAACAGAAAAAGAAATCCAAATATGTTTTATATTGGACAATCAAATGATATAAAACGGAGATTTAAAGAACATATTTATAAAACCTATGAACAGTCAGGAATTCCATTTGATGGCTATATTACTGAAAAAGGAAAAGATGCTTTTACTTATGAAGTATTAGAAGAGTGTCCAATAGAAAAATTAAATGAAAGAGAATATTATTGGATACAAAAATTAAATGCGACTGAATCTGGTAATAAATTTGAAGGTGGTTTAACCGATCTGGTTGGAGAACATAATCCCAGGGCTAAACTTACTGAAAAAGATGTTATAGATATTAGGACTGCTTATAATAATCATCAGAAGCAAAAAGAAGTTTATGAAAAATATAAAGATATTATTTCTTTTGGGTATTTTCAAAATATTTGGCAAGGACGTTCTTGGGGACATATTATGCCAGAGGTTTATACAGAAGAAAATAAAAAGTATTATATTTATCAAAATAGTTTAGGTGGAAAAGGTGCAAAAGCCAAGTTCTCTGATGAAGAAGTTATTTTAATTAGAAAAAGATATGTTCGAGAATCTGCTAAAGAAATTTATGAAGATTATAAAGATAGGGTAAAATATCCTACTTTTCAGCAGCTTTTATGGGGAAGAACTTATTCACACCTTCCAATATATAAGAAAAAAGAATGTAAATGGATAAATGTTTAAACCTGTATCGACTATTCCCTAAGCCTTCTGGGCAGGGAAGTAGGGCTATTATTGATACATAGCTAGGTTT
Source organism: uncultured Clostridium sp. (assembly GCA_946008205.1). Lineage (GTDB taxonomy): Bacteria > Bacillota > Clostridia > TANB77 > CAG-508 > CAG-245. Next base: position 5,308 of record CAMGAZ010000040.1, read on the forward strand.
TAGGAAACGAAGCCTATGAAAACCGAAATGGTCTCCTTTCTTAATATTAAGAAAGTAAAAGATAGTCAACACTTATAGAAATATAAGGTTATGTGCGATGGAAGTCACATAAAGAACCTCTTTTACACTTTTATCTGGACCTTCTGTCCGGAACTTATATCTAAAGGTTATGTTTATGCGGGCGTCCCACCTCTTTATAAGATTACTATCGGTAAAGAATATAAGTATCTAAAGAATGATGCAGAATTAGAAGAATTCCGAAAGGCTAACCCTAAGGGAAAGTATCTAGTGAACCGACTCAAGGGCTTGGGCGAAATGTCGGTAGACGAGACCGAAGAGACTTTAACAGATCCCGCGAATAGAATAATAAAGCAGATAATTGTAGAAGATATAGAAGGTACAAATAAACTTTTTGATGATTTAATGGGAACAAGTTCAATTCCAAGAAAAGAATATATTAAGAATCATTCAGAAGAAGCGGAAGGTGATATATAAGTGTTTAATGATGTACAGAATGAATTAAAGAAGAATTTTATTGAGTATGCTGTAGCTGTGAATACAGATAGAAGTATTCCAAGCGCGACTGATGGTCTTAAACCAGTCGCGCGCAGGATATTATGGTCAGCACATGAATCTGGATATACGTATTCTAAGCCACACGTAAAGAGCGCAAGAATTGTCGGAAACACTATGGGTCAGTATCATCCTCATGGAGATAGTTCTATATATGGCGCAATGGTTCGTTTATCTCAGAATTGGGTACTTAGATACCCTCTTATAGATTGGCACGGGTCTAATGGTACGCAGTCTGGTGATGGTCCAGCTGCAAGTCGTTACTCAGAAGCGCGCCTTAGTAAAATTTCAGAAGATGGTTTACTTGCAAACATTAAAAAGAAGAATGTTGATTTTAAACCAAATTATGATGAAACATTAGAAGAGCCGGTAGATTTACCTTCCATTTATCCTAACCTTTTGTGTAATCCTAATTCAGGTATTGGAGTTGCGATAGCTACATCATGGTTACCGCACAACTTGACCGAGGTATCTGAAGCTATCAAAATGTACCTTAAAGGTGAAGAGCCAACTCTTCCAGGTCCAGATTTTCCTACTGGTGGAGTAGTTATTAATGCAAGAGATATTCCAAAGATTATGGCAACAGGTCATGGTAGTGTAAGGCTGCGCGGGCGCTATAAAGTTGAGAAAAATAATATTGTTTTTTATGAGATACCTTATGGTGTTTCAATAGAAAAGATAATGAATGAAATTGGTGCAGTTTGCGATAAGAAGGAAATTGAAGGAGTTTCAGACATTCGTGATGAAACTAATAAGAAAGGTGTTAGAGTAGTTATTGAATGTAAGAAAACTGCCGACCCAGATTATATAGCTAAACTTCTGTTTGAAAAAACTTCTTTGCAGACTTCTATATCTTATAATCAAGTTGCTCTTGTAGGCAAAACACCGACAGAATTAAATTTAAAGCAGTGCATTGAAATATATATTAATCATAATACTTCTTGCATTAAAAGAGAAGCTGAATTTGATTTAGCAAAAGCAAAAGCAAGACAGGAAATATTGGAAGGCTTGCTGCGCGCGCTTGAAGATATTGATAATATTATAGCTTTAATTAAAAAGTCTAAAAGTAGCGCAGATGCTAAAGATAATTTAATATCTCAGTATAATTTTACAGAAAATCAAGCAAAAGCGATTGTAGGCATGAGATTAGGTAGCTTAGCCAATCTTGAAAAAATTGCTTTAAACGATGAATACAAAGCATTATTAAATTCTATTGAAAGCTTAAATATATTAATAAATAATAAAGATAAACAGATAGAAGAATTAATTACAAGACTTGATGCAATAGTAAAGAAATATGGTGATGCAAGACGCACAGAATTATTAGATATTGAAGAGCCTACTACAAAAGGAAAGAAAACAACTAAACCAAAACCCGCGCCAGTGCCTTGCATGGTAGTATTAACTGAAACTGGTAATATTAAGAGGATTCCAACATCTTCTTATAAAGTACAGCATCGTGGCGGTAAAGGTGTTAAATCACAGGAAGATATAACAAAAATAACTATTAGAACTAATACAGTTGATTCATTACTTGTATTTTCATCTTTAGGTAAGTTATATAAAATAGAAGTTAATGATATTCCAGAAGGAACTAATACTGCGCGCGGTACAAGTCTTGCGATGTTAGTTGGTATGGATTTTAATGAAAAGGTTGCAACTATTTATTCATTATCAGATGATAGTAATTTTGAATATGTACTGTTTATAACTAAGAATGGTATTTTAAAGAAATCTTTACTTTCAGAATATACTTCTACAAGGCGCAAGAAAGGTATTGCCGCTACTAAGATTAAAGATAATGATGAACTTATAGCAGTTACTTTATTAAACGATGAAGATATAATTTTATTAACTAAGAATGGCATAGGAATTAGAATCCCTTCTTCGGAAGTTAGACCAATGGGTAAATTAACTATAGGTGTAAGGGGTATAGAATTAGCCAAAGATGATTATGTCGTTTCCGCGCTTATAGTTAGAGATAATAACGACAAGCTTGCAATAGCAAATGAAAATGGTTATGGCTATAAATGTAAAGAAGAAATGCGCCAGCAGTCGCGTGGCGGGAAAGGACTTAGATACTCGGACTCTAAGATAGCCGGCGCCGCGATGGTTTCAGATGATGATATTCTTCTTTTCTCTTGCGCGAAAAATAATATAGTAATACCTGCTAAAGAATTACCAACACTTGATCGTGGAAGTAAAGGTAATAAATTAGTAGATGGCGGAAATATTAAAAGTGTTAGTAAAATATAGGAGATAATATGGGATTTGATAAAGAAAAAATAGCAGAATTATATCCGGGTGCAGAGAATATGATGTTTTCGCCTATGAAGTATTACGCAGCTTCTGACGAAAAGATTGATAGAGCTTGTGAAACCAATGATTGGTTTGGAGAAAAGAAAATAGATGGCGCGCTGTACTTAGCCACTTTAACAGAAAAAGGTAATTATTTATTTTCAAGAACGCCAAGCAAGAAAACTGGTCTGCTTGTGGATAAATCTGAAAATGTTCCACATATTATGAACGCTCTGAGCGTGCTGCCTAAAGGTACGATTCTTTTAGGTGAAATTTATTATCCTAATGGCACTTCTAAGAATGTCACGAGTATAATGGGATGTTTGCCAGAAAAGGCAAAAGAAAGACAGATGGGCGAATATGGTTATATCTCATATTATGTCCACGATATTCTTTGGTATAATGGCATTAATTTAATTGCAGGTAAGGCTACTAATCTTGAACGCTATTGTATCTTACAGAAAGTTTGGGAAAAATATAATCTTGAACATCCTAATATTCATTTAGCCGAAGCATTCTTTGATGACTTCAAGGGTCGCGCCGCGCGAATTATCTCTGAGGGCGGAGAAGGTATCGTTATGAAACTTAAGACTGGGGTATACGAGCCTGACAAGAGACCTCAGACGAATCTCAAGGTCAAAAGTGTTGACTATGTAGATGTTATATGCCTTGGAGGTATTGATCCAACACGTGAATATAGTGGCAAAGATATAGAATCTTGGGAATATTGGGAAGTTGATGGACGAAAATTAAAAGGTTTTTTATATGGAGTAGAAGCTTCTGAAGCTATAACTAAAGCTTATTATTATGGTTGGAAAACGGCTATAAGAATAGGTTTATACAATAGCAAAGGTGAAATAGAAGAAATTGGAACTGTGTCAAGTGGACTCACCGATGAACTGCGCGCGGACCTTGCGGAGAATCCATCTAAATATGAAGGCAGAGTAGTCGCTATTCAGGCTATGAGTCGAGATAAAAAGGAACATACTTTACGCCACCCATTTATAGTCCAGTTCCGTGACGATAAACCAGCGCGCGATTGTACTATCGAAGAAACTTTTTCATAAACACAATAAAAGAGCAGTAAAAAAAGTTTACTGCTCTTAAAAATTTTGATATAATATATTTACAAGTTAAGGAGAGAAAAAAAAGATATGACTCTTCAAGAAATCGCAGATAATATCATTAAGTATGAACAAATTCTTACCAGTTCACATAGCAAAGTTGAACTTGCTCATGCGGAGAAAAAGATAGAGGAATTATGCGAAGGT
>CAMGAZ010000041.1 GCA_946008205.1 uncultured Clostridium sp.
TTAATTGAAATCATGTCTTTTTACTTTTAGTTATTAGTAGATTCTAGTTATAATGAAGCTTATATTTATATTCCTGCACTAGTTATATATATTTATTATACAAATATGTCTAACTTTTATGGAGGAATATTCACAGCATATAAGAATACTAAGATAATGGGCTCCACAACAGTAGTGGCAGCTATTATGAATGTGGTATTAAATTTAGTATTTATTCCTAGATTTGGAATATGGGCTGCAACATTATCAACTTTAATCTCAAACGTAATTGTATTTGCATACAGAAGATATAGATTAAAAGAGTATATACGATTAAATGAAGAATTCAATTATGCATTTTGGATTTTGCTAGTTATAACATTAATAACATACTATAAAAACAATATGATTTTAAATATTATTATGTTTATAGTGGTACTTGCTTATTGCATAATTACAAATAAAAATTTTATAAAGAAAACATTACAACCAATATTAAATAAAATAAAGCCATAATAGAGACATTCTTATGGCTTTATTTTATGTTTCCTTATACTTGTAAAATCGAAGTATAAATGATAAAATGATAAAGATTTTATATATCTAAGTAGTAGAGGTGAAATGGTAATGGATGATATTAAAGCATTAGAAACATGTAATAAAATAAAAACATTTATACCAGAGGAAGATATTTATATAAATGAACCAATGAGCAAGCATACTACCTTTAAAATAGGGGGCAATGCAGATATATTTATTAAACTAAGAAGCATAGAGCAAATAGAAAAAATAGTGAAATTATCAAGAGAGATAAATGAACCACTTAAAATAATTGGAAATGGAAGCAACATTTTAGTAAAAGACAATGGAATAAGAGGGATTGTTGCAAAAGTATGTACCAATTCATATGAATTTATAGATGGAGGGCAGATGAGTTATGTAGTTGATTCATCAATATACATTGATTTAAATGATGAGCAACTTAAAATATACCAAATAGATAATAAAGAACATGAATTTGACTATAGACATAGTAATTTTTCTAATAATATGGTTGTATTAGATACAACCTTGAAATTGCATAAAGGTATTAAAGAAGAAATACAAAAAAAGATGGATGAAAATAAGCAAAGCAGACAAGCAAAACAACCGATAGATAAACCGAGTGCTGGTAGTACATTTAAAAGAGGAAAGGATTTTATAACAGCTCAACTGATAGATGAATGTGGTCTAAAGGGATATACCATGGGAGGAGCTCAAGTTTCAGAGAAACACGCAGGATTTATAGTGAATTTAGGAAATGCGACTGCTAAAGATGTAATCAATTTGGTAGAGTATGTAAAAAAACAAGTTTTTGAAAAGTTTAATAAGAAAATAGAGCTAGAGATAGAGGTTATCGGAGAATAGCTATATAACGAGAAAGGATATTAAAATGAACGGCTTTTTTAAATGGTTTAAATCAGGAGCAAAAATTAAAAGATGGATTTTTTTGATGATATTAGGAATAATATTGGTATGCTATGGAATGGCTAAAATACTAGTTACAAATGAAATGGGGTTTAAAGAACTTGCACTGATTGTTTTTACCTTTGTAGTTGGTTTTGCATTTGCAATTATTAGTGTTATATTTATACAAAAGAGAACTCTGGAAATATTAGTTGAAGAATCAGATACTAGAGAACTAGAGGATAAAAGTAAGGTTAAATCTTTAATATTTAATAAAAAAATTTATAATCAAGGACCTAAAATAGTTGTGATTGGTGGAGGCGCTGGATTAAATACAGTATTAAAGGGACTAAAAAATTATACGGATAATATCACAGCAATAGTAACAGTTTCAGATTATGGAGAAAAAGGTACTAAATCGAGAGAAAATCTTGGAACACTTCCTTTAGGAGATATTAAAGACAGCTTAATAGCTCTATCTACAAATGAAGCCGAAATGAATTGTTTACTAAATTTAAATATGACTAATAGCAAACTTGAGGGTTTGAAATTTGGTGATATTTATTTAACGGCTATGAGAGAAGCTGTAGGAGACTTTTCTATGTCTATACAAGAGAGTTCAAAAATTCTTAATATGGTAGGAAAAGTACTTCCAGTTACTCTTGATAAAATTAAGATATGTGCAGAATTAGAAGATGGAACAGTGGTTGAGAGTAAAGATAAGATACCGGAGATGGTAAGTCAAAGAATAAGTAAAATAAGTAGAATATACATATCTCCAACCAATATAAGAGTTGCGCCAGGAGTTATAGAAGCAATAAAAGAAGCAGATGCTATTGTGATTGGACCAGGTAGCTTATATACAAATGTAATACCAAATTTGCTAATACCAGGAGTATCAAAGGCGATTAAGGAAGCAGCAGGATTTAAGATATATGTGAGTAACATAATGACAGAGTATGGGCAGACGGATGATTATACATTATATGACCATATAAAAGCTATAATAGACCATGCAGGAAAAGGAATTTTTGATTATTGCATATATGATACAGGAGAAATCGTACCCGAATATATAAGACAATATAACAAAGAGGGAGCTGACCTTGTTGAACAAGATGTGTCAAAGGTAAAAGAGTTAGGTATAAAATTAATACAAAGAAATCTTTCGACAATAGAAAATGGAAAAATTAGGCACAATCCGGATGCTATAGCGACAAGTATTATTCAATTAATTTGTGATGATTTGAAATTTAGAGATATGCAAAATGATACTCAATTCATAATGCTAGACTCAAAAATAAAAGATACAAAGAAAAAAATGAAACAAAATAAACCAAGAAATGTAAAAAAGAGAAACAACAATAAACATTCAAATAGTAAATTCTTTGAGAAATATAACGATAGAATACAATCTATACAAGAAAGTACACACCTAAAATCACAACTTCTAAAAAAGAAACAAAATGTGCCTTCAAAAGAAGCTGGCAAAATCGATAAAATGACGCAAATGAATAAAGAAAGAGCAAAGAAAATGGAAGATACTTTAAGAAAGATGAAAAACGCAAGTAGAAAAGAATAAAAGAGGTAAACTGTAGATGAAATATAATGAAATTGATGAAAGTATAAAAAAGGAATTAAAAAGAGATTGGATAATAACTAATGGAATAGGAGGATTTTGCAGTCAAAGTGCACTTGGATGTAATACAAGAAAATATCATGGACTGCTGGTGGCTCCACTAACTCCGCCAGCAAGAAGATATTTAATATTATCAAAGTTAGACGAGAGTATAGAAACTAACGGAAAAAAGTATAATTTATTTACCAATGTTGCAAACGGCGATATTTCTGAAGGCTACAAATATCTAACTGAATTTAAAAAAGAGTATATTCCAATATTTACATATAAAGTAGAGGATATAACTATAAAAAAATTCATATGCATGGAATATGGAAAAAACACTGTAGTAGTATTATACAAAATTAAAAATCAAAATGCTGAGTCGAGACTTACATTAGCTCCAGTCATGAATTTTAGAGACTTTCACTCAATGAATCATGACCATTGCTTTAAAGCTAAACAAACTCATTTTAATAATAAGCTAAGAGTTATATTAGAAGACAATTCATCAACGCCAGTATATATGACATGTTCCGATGGAAAATATTTAAAACATACAAATGATATCTTCTATAATATGTATTATCTAAGAGAAGAGGAAAGAGGATTTGAAACCGAAGAAAATCATTATGTGCCAGGGGTATATAATATTAACCTAGCTCCAAACGAAGAAAAAGATATAACATTTGTATGCTCTTTGGAAGAGAATATAGATGAACTAGATGGAGTAAATGTAATAAATAAAGAATTATTAAGATTAACGGGGATTATATATGATACAGGGATTCTACAAAGTAGCAAAATGAATGACAAAAATTTAGATATGATAAAGACTTTGGTTTTGGCTACTGATAATTTTATAGTTAACAGACCATCATTTGGATTACATACAGTAATCGCTGGATATCCATGGTTCTTAGACTGGGGAAGAGATACTTTAATTTCATTTGAAGGGCTATTACTACTTACAAAAAGATTTGATATAGCAAAAGAGGTTTTATTAACAAACATAAGGGACATGAAATTTGGATTAGTACCTAATGGATATTCCGGATATGACAACAGGCCTCTATACAATAGTGCAGACAGTTCACTATTATTAATAGAGCAAGCGTATAAATATTTGAAATATACAAATGACTATGAGTTCGTCAAAGAAAACTTATATCCATCTCTAGTAAAAATAATTGAGGCATATTCAGGATTTATAAATGTTGACGGAGATAATATCTATTTAGATGAAGAAGATAACTTGATATCTGCTGGAACTGAAAATACTCAAATTACTTGGATGGATGTGAAAATAGATGGACGTGCAGTAACTCCAAGAAATGGTAAAACTGTAGAGCTAAATGCGCTATGGTACAATGCCCTAAAAATAATGGCAAGACTTGCAGAAAAATTTGATGATAAAAAATTATGCAAGAAATACTTGGATATGGCAGGGAAAACAGAAAAATCCTTTAATGAAAAATTCTATAACAAAGACAAGAGATGTTTGTATGATGTTTTGGGAGATGACAAAATAAGACCAAATCAGTTATTTGCTTTAAGCTTGTCCCATCCTGTTATAAAGGATGCAGAAATTGCAGAAGAAATATTAGATGTGGTTTATAAAAAACTACTAAATAGCTATGGATTAAAAACGTTAGCAGCAGATGAAGAAGAATATGTATCTATATATGAAGGTTCACCATACAAAAGAGATACTAGTTATCATCAAGGAATAACATGGCCTTGGCTACTAGGATTATATTATGATGCACTTAAGAATACAATCAACATGGAAAGGAACAGGGAAAGAAAGCAAAATTTAGAAAATAAATTAAATGAACTAGTACAAAATACAAGAACAACCTTTACAAAAGAAATATATGAAAGATCTAGCATTGGGACAGTAAGTGAATTATATGATTCGGAAGAACCATATGAAGCAAGGGGAGCATTTGCCCAAGCATGGAGCGTTTCAGAGATTTTTAGAATAGTAATGAATAAATAACTGGAGGGAAAATAGTGGATATTGCTACATTAGAGGAAAATCTAAAAGCAGGAAAGCTTAATAGTATCTATCTATTATATGGCGAAGAAAAATTTCTATTAGATAATTGTGTTAAGAAAATAAAGAAGTTATTTGGAGAAACAATAAATGGAATAAACTACATACAGATAGATAACAATAATGTTACGGAAATTATTGCGGATATTGAAACTCCAGCATTTGGATATCCACAAAAACTTATTATTGCTAAGGATACAGGATTATTTCAAAAAGCCAAGAGAAGCAAGCAAATGTCAGAAACAAAAAGTAAAAAAGATGATATTAAATTTGGAATTAAATTTGCTTCTTATTTAGACGAAAATATTGAAATGATTAAAGATTCTGTAATATTAGTGTTTATAGAATATGAAGTAGACAAGAATGATTTATATAAGGCAATAGAAAAAGTCGGATGTGTATGCAATTTTGAAAGGCAAAAACCTATAGATTTAGCAAAAAGGTTAAAAGCAATATGTAATGCATATAAAGTAAATATAGACAATAGTACATTGAATTATTTTATAGAAGCATGCGGAACTTCTTTGCAAGATTTAATCAATGAAATAAGAAAGCAAATAGAATATGTTGGTGAAAATGGCACTATAACTAAACAAACCATTGATTTACTAGCTATAAAGCAATTTGAAAGTATAATATTTGACTTGACAGACAGCCTTGGAAAGAAAAATATTTCAGAAGCACTTAAGGTATTAAAAAATTTAATATATGCTAAAGAACCAATACAAAAAATATTTATTACATTGTATAATCATTTTAAAAAAATATATATAACGAAAATTGCAATTAGAGAAAAGTTAAACATTGCAGAAAGCTTAAAATTAAAGCCTAATCAGACTTTTTTAGCTAATAAATATACAATGCAATCGAAATACTTTAAAGAAGAAGAACTTAGAAAAATCTTGCAAGAATTTATAAATTTGGATTACAAAGCAAAAAATGGAACTATGGATATAAATGTTGGGCTAGAAGCAATACTTTGTAGATATTGTTCATAAAAGTTTTGAATAAAATAAGAACTCCTACACAAAATATTATTGTGTGGGAGGTTTTTTATGTATAATTTTAGAACAGATTTAGCAGTTGAAAGAAATGATATTTATAAAAGGGTTAATAATATACAAAACGAGATAGATGGTGTGAAAATTGAGAACGAATCTCAGGAAGATATAGAAATTTCGAGAGTACGAATAATAAGCGAAGAGGGAGAAAAGAAATTAGGAAAACCGATTGGAAATTATATAACGCTAGATGTAAAAAATATAAAAATTGTAGATGATGAAAAGATAGAACAAATAGCAGAAGTAGTTGCAGACGAATTAAGAAATGTTATTGGAGAACATATAAATGACACAGAAGATATATTAGTGGTAGGCTTAGGGAATATATATGTGACTCCAGATGCACTTGGCCCAAAAGTTGTACCACATATAGAAGTAACAAGACATATATTAGAGTACATGCCTAAGGCAATGCCGGAAGATACAAGACCGGTTTCAGCAATATCGCCGGGAGTGCTTGGAACTACAGGAATAGAAACAATGGAAGTTTTAAAAGGAATTGTAGATAATACACATCCAAAATTGTTAATAGTTATAGATGCCTTGGCCTCAAGAAGTATAGAAAGAATAAGTAGCAGTATTCAAATCGCAGATACTGGTATAGTACCAGGAGCAGGAGTTGATAATAAAAGAAAAGAAATTAGCATTAAAACTCTAGGAATACCCGTAATAGCATTAGGAATACCAACAGTAGTTGACCTAGCTTCAATAACTAATGATTGCATAAATTTATTTATAGAAAGCTTACAGCAAAAAGCAATGTCAAACTCATATTTAAACGACATAAAAGAAAAAGATAATTATGAAGAAATAAAGGAAGCGTTAATTCCAAAAGATTATAATATGATAGTTACTCCAAAAGAGATAGACAAATTGATTGAAAATATGTCAAAAATAATATCAAAAGGAATAAACAAAGCAGTATAATTATAAATAACGAAAAGCTCAAATAAAAAATAGTCTCAATAGGAGAAATATTGAAACTATTTTTTTATATCTATATCTAATTTTATTTCAAAGCCATTTAAATAATTTAAAACACTAGCATCTGAAGAAAATTTGAACTTTAAAATATAACTGCGTAATTCTTGAGTTTTACTTTTAAATTTTTTATTTATCTCATTTATTCCATACTTACCATCTCCAATAATAGGATAGCCAATATGAGCTAAATGTGCTCGTATTTGATGAGTTCTACCAGTATGTAAAATAACCTCTAATATACTGGTATTATCAGACAGGTTAGTAGATATTACAGTGTATTCTGTAATAATATTTTGATAGCCTTTTTTAGGAGAATCATTAATATAAACCATAGATTTTTTAGTATCTTTGAAAAGATAAGCTGTCAAAATTTTATGTTTTTCTTTTGGAATACCATACACTCTGCAAATGTAATGCTTTTCAATTTCATGATTTTTAAACTTTTCAAAAAGAATATTTTGTGATTGTTGATTTTTAGCAAAAAGAGTAAGCCCAGAGGTATTCCTATCAAGTCTATGGCAGGGAAGAATACTAAAGCCATACATTTTTGTTAACATAGAGCTTAGCGATTGAGGGCCAGTTACTTCAACGCCTGCAGGCTTATTGACAACTATAATATTATCATCTTCAAAAACTTTCTCAAACTTTATAGAACTACCAAACAAGATATCATCTGTAATATAAACAGTTATAGAATCACCTTTATGTACTGTTACATTTTCATTTACTTTTATATTATTAATTCTGATATCTTTTTTTCTCAATGCTTTATAAATAGAATTCACACTTAGGGAAGGGAATTCTTTTAATAAAATAGTATTTAATTTTTTTCCGTCATTTTCTTTATTTACAATTATAGTTTTCATAAACAAAATTATACAAAAAAATGTTGAAAAATGCAATATTTAATCAGATATCATCATATCATATTTTCTTTCAAAATCTTTAGTGTCAGGATAAGCCATATAAACTTGAGAGGCGTTTCTTCGCAAAAATTCTATAATTTCATATACATCAATCCAAATTTGATTAACTCCATCTTTTTGAACTTCATTGAAAATCAGTTGAATTCCAAAATGAAGGTGGGGAATATTAATATTATTCACATTCTCTTGACTACTGTAACCAGTCATTCCTAAATATCCAATAACATCACCCGCTTTTACTATTTGCCCTTCACATAAATCTTTGGCATATGGATGGTCTTTTCTTAAGTGGGCGTAGTAGTAATATCTTTTTCCATCAAAGCTACGAATCCCAATTCTCCAACCACCATACTGATTCCAGCCCAGAGCTTCCACGTAGCCAGACTCAACAGCTATAATTGGAGTACCAATATTTCCGAAGTAGGTCATTACCTAAATGTAAACGTCTATATCCATAAGAGCGAGAAGTACCAAAATCCTTATAATGACTGAAACTATAATTTTTTGCAATAGGAAGGAATGCTTTTAATCCATATTTTTTAGTATAAGACTTATTACCGTTTGCGTCGGAAGTTTCAATCTCATATTCGCCAATGTATTCGTGAAATATAGCATCATAACTTTGATAAAAATAATTATATAGTTTCATGCCAGACGTTAAATCTGACATAGATTTGCCGTCTCTTAAATTAGCAACTAAAACATCTAAATCAGATTGCTTAAACAAAGAAAGATTACCACCATACTTGCAACCTAAATATGCCATAAGTTCTATCCAATTTAACTTTATGGGTTCGTTGTTATTGTGAGAAGAGATATCCAAATCTGATAGTCTCTTTAAGACAGAGGCAGTACCTTGAAAATCAACCCACTTTATATAGGATTTTGCAGATTCAGAGTCTTCAGCTAAATCCTCTGTTGAGATATTGGAAATTTGATTCATAAAATCTTCACCAACATCATTAGAATTCAAAACAGTATTTATAGAATTAGTACAAGAGAGTTTATACATAAAATTAAATCCATTAAATGCGCAAAAACATAAAATGGTTGCAACTAGAAAGATAATAAATAGGAAAAATAAAAGTCTTTTAATAAAAGTTAATTTAACAGATTTAATGAACAAAAAAATCACCTCTAATAGTTATATAACAGTATATTACATAACTATCAGAGGTATTACTTTTTTGTATGGAGCGATTATGGAGCAGGTATGCGAAAAATTACAGACTCTGTTTCACACTCTCTTATATAACTCGATTTATTGTCTTTATTTTAACATAAAATTTATAAATATTCAATATTTTTTAAGTAAATAATAAAAGTGCCTAAAATACACAAACATATTCTAGGC
>CAMGAZ010000042.1 GCA_946008205.1 uncultured Clostridium sp.
CGCATTTTATCGCCATCCAAGTACATCTAATGCCATCACTCTTAAAAGCGCCAATCCACGAATCTCCATAGTCCCTATCGTAATAAAAATCAGTAACCTGTCCAAAATTAGTTTTAAAATATTTTAAGCAGTCTTCAATATTATTACAAATAAACATACCTAGATCACCATATATACAACTATATTTTACAACATACATATTATCTATCATTATCCATCATCTTGATCTACGCCCTCTCCTACAAAACACGTTTCTATATCTGAAATATAATATGGAAGACTATATGTCCCGTCTGGTTTCTGAATACGTATTCCATATTCAGAATCACAAATCGTTGCATTAACTATATCATTTCTGTAAAATCTAACACCGTCATTGTTCAGTATACAATTGTTTATACAACGCAACTTAATTATCATTTTCAATATCCGTCAATTAGTATCTCTCTTTGCTACCAGATAATCATAGAGTTCCTCAGAACTCGTCAATGGACGCCTTTCTGCGCCTTTTCACTACGTCCAGCATCAAATTCAGTCAGCCAGCGCATAATGAGCGGCTCTTCATCAATATCAAAATCCATTTCTGGATCGAAGAACTGCGGCTCAAGCTCTTCTTCAAGCGCATCAACAATATTATCAAGAATATCAGCCATCATTCCCTTTTCAAAGCAAACATTCAGCACGTCTTCTAATGCATTCATATGCACCCAATAACTATCAAGTGCATCCATAATATTGCAGAAAGACTCCCTAGTAACCACGAGCTTCTCACCACTTTCCTCTAACTTATAATCTTGCAGTTTCTTTAGTTCCTTTGTTGAAATGCTGTCTAGACGTTCCTTATACTGCTCATAAATATTATCTAAAATTCCATAAATCCAACGCGGAAAATCAATTTCGTTTGGCTCTGTTGGATATGGATGCCCATCATAAGGCCTCCCCAAGGGAAGATACTGAGATGAGGCGGCACTCCTTCCAGGCAGCCTAGGCTCAAAGTAATACATTGTATCACTGCGCATACCCATCAAATACTTACCAGTGCTTTCTTGGTAATAGAATTTAATTGGTTTTCCTTCTCTAAATCCCGTGTAAGTATAGCCATCTTCTGGTCGTAGTAACTTGCGCACTATGCGCTTTCGTAGGTTGTTAAATAGGCTCATGTTGTTACCTCCATTGTCAATTTCTGGAAATAGTATAGCATATTCATTTTGTGTTGTCAAGTGAGTAAATGACTAAAATTACACTGTTATATTTTTTCATTATCTCACCTCTTTCAATCTGCCATTTTCCCAGTTAAAATATAGTTTAAATTATCTCCACCGAGCGCGCGACAACATTCATTAAAAAAATCAATACAGTATTCCATATCAAGACCACCAAGACCAAAAACATCCAGCCTACTGCGAAGATATTCTGCTACATCTATCCAGTTATCAGCTATACAGGCGAGTATATCATAATCTCCACAAGTTTCACAATACGATTCATCAAGAGAAAACTCTCTATCTGAAATATAAAGCCCGCCAAGATGACTTTCATAAATATAAATCATTCACAATCTCCTTAATAACTATCGTAATAATAAATTTTCCAGCCTTCGTCTCGTAGTTTATCCCAAATCGCATAGATGTAACATAACTTATTCACATTTCGGAAGCCTTCCGCACTGTCCACAAGGGTAGCAAGATGATTCTGCTCATCATCATACATGTTTTCACCGTAATCAAACCAATAATCTGGATTATAAGCACAGAAATCTATCATTTTTTTAATATCACTTTTTTTCAAACGTTGGCCGGGATAAGAACAAACATCATCATCTTGAAATTTCATATAACGACGAAGGTTCCAATTCTTGTGAAAATAAATTAATTCAATGGACTCTTCTCCACGATGAGCTTCAATATACATGTCAAGTCCCATTATTGTTTCCTCTCATATTCCATATCGCTCTGCTTCACTCCGTGTTATAAAAAAATGTATCCCTGTAGAACATTCATTCCATCTATTTTCATCAAAACAGTCTACACGCACAATCTCGCCGACGCGATAAACAAAATTGGGATCTCTGTTGCTGGCGATTTCTTTTACATTCGTGCTTTTCCCGCTAATCGTAGTGATCGATAGTACCTTTGCCGCACTACATCTACATTTACGGCTCGTTGCGCTTGATCGCTTTGCATCCGCAAGAATTTCCAGTTCTACAATGTAGCCATGCGCCTTTTTGTATCCGATAAAACTGCCAGTCTCTGGACATTGTAGCGCGTAAAACGCAGTGTCTTCGTCGTAAATAAGTTTGTTCAGGTTAGCACCACTCAAGTTAGCACCACTCAGGTTGGCACCGCACAGGTTGGCACCGCACAGGTTGGCATTGTGTAGGTCAGTATTGCATAGGTTAGCACCACTCAGATCAGCATAGCTCAGTTTAGCAGCGTTTATTATGGCGCAACTTAGGTCAGCATTGCACAGTATGGCGTCGCTCAGATCGACCCCGCATAGGTCGATACCGCTCAGGTTGGCATTGCACAAGTCTGCGTGGATCATGAGGGCGTGGTGTAGGCTAACATTGCGCAGGTCAGTATCGATCAGATCTGCACCGCATAGGTTGGCACGCTCACCACCGCAGCCATTCAGCCACTTTTTGTGCGACTCAATAATATCTTGCAGTTCCCCTTTTGTCATTGTTTTGTTTCCTCCTGTTTCATTTTGTTCGACGGAGTTGCACCGTCTACATCTTGTCGTCGTGTTCCTTGGTTACGCTACAGAGATGTTGCATCTCTGGAAATCGGGAACGCTTCGTGAAAATACTTTTCGGCATTAGTCATATTGATTGTACCTCTTTCTTTTTTTTTTATTTTTCCATTATTATACAGCATTCATTTTGTGTTGTCAAGGGGGGGTACTATTTTTTTAAAATCTTTAGCTTTTTTAAAGTATCTATGACTATATGTAAACTCAATAATGCCAACTATAATTGAAACAATACCAATAGTTGGTTGTATAATAGAAAGAAGTAATCCAAGAATAACCATTGGCACGAATAATATCCTACACATCCATGCTAAAATCTTCCTACAAAATGTCGTGGTATCTCCTGTACTGTTTATTACCTCATTTTTATTTTTTGCTCTCTTATTAGATTTAAATGATGTGTAATAACCAATTCTTGTACCTTTTACACCAACACTAGTACTAATTCCGCGTTTACTAACCGTTACCTTAAATGGTCCCTTACCAAAGCTTTTACGCATATAAAAACCCACTAAATTCACACCCCCATATGTTATTGATTACATTATAATTTGATTTATTTTATATTGTCTACATCCATACATCACTGGCTTCGCTTTGAACCGGCAATATCCCAAGTATTTGTAGAGACTCAGGGATACTATTGTCATTTCCATAATCCTCTATTATACAGTATTCATTTTGTGTTATCAAGGTGGTGAATTGTTATTTTCTTCATATGTCGTTGTGTTGTCCTCTATTCATTTTTTGTGTTGTAATCTAACAGGACAAAAATTTTTAATTTTTGGCCTATGTTATTTATTTGTATTTATATGTTTTTATATGTTATTATCTATTTCTGTACCAGTATACTGTGGTTTTAAAACCGCAATACATTGGTGGTTTAAAACCGCAGTATATTGGTGGGTAAAACCTCAACACATTGGTGGTTAAAACCGCAATATGTTGGTACATAGTTTTATATTGCGGTGTAGAAAAAATATTGGTTCTTTTTCCCTTCGACTTTATGTAGATAACCATATTCTAATAATTCTTTAAATGCTGCGCGATACGTGTTCTCACTTATACCAATTGCTTCTTCGATTGTTATAGGGCTAAGGGCAATAGAATAACCGTTCATATTGCTGGCAAAGTATAAGTATAATTTAAATGCGCTATAAGTTTTTAATGTACTAGCGGCAGCTTGCCATTCCTGATTGTTGATCTGTAAAAAATCTTTAGAACAATCTGATTTAAATACAGTAACAACTCTTTGATTTGGGTATATAATCATGCATATTAAAACTCCTCATTATTGTTATTATCATTATTATTTCTGTTATCTAATTTGCCTTTAGATTTTCAAAATAGTTATTTACACATTGTTCGAAATCCGCGCCAGTGTTTTCAAATACCCAGTTCTTATATCTCCAGTTATTTACATCTGGAATTGTTTCAATTGGCTCATATCCATGTTCAAGTAAATATTGTAGCAATTTAAGTCTTTTGCATGTATAATACTTTCCATGTTTTCTTTCTAGCATGTCTCATATCTCCATTATTTTTATTATCATTCATCTTGTATTGTCTAACTAATCCGTGATCTCAACTTTATAGTTTATAACTGCATCATAAACTTCTTGTGGCATATATGGCTTGTATAATTCTGCTGCCTTGCGAATTTCACTTTCCTTTTCAAATTTGACACGTTGAAATGCTTCTTCAATTGTGTCATATTTTCCAAAGTATACATCTTTTTTATCTATTCTTCCTCTAGCTTTATATTTCCCAGTCTTTTTGTCGTATGTGACTCCAAGTGGTAAATCACTGCTTGATGTAATGCGATGATATATACGTCTATTAATAGCTGCAGGGATTAGTAAACAAGTGTCAGGGCCATATACTTTATTGTTATGTGACTTCATATCCTTATCAAGATCTAAATCTCCCATTCCATATGGAAGCTCATAGTAATGTTCATTATACCATTTTAAAAAGTTGGCAAAGCAATGCCATTCTTCAGCTACAATACAGTCTTCGTACCAGGTATGCCTTTTACAATTTTCGTTATAGCAACGCTTTAACATACTCGTCCAGACTTCAAGTTGATGTTTATATTCTTTTGCTTCTTTATAATATGTTTTCATTCCAAGATAACCAACTCCAGAATAAGTAGGATAAAATGGATCTAAAATTGCTCCTCTTTCAAATAATTGATACTGTGTATGTTCTACAATAAATCCATTAGAAAATTGTACATCAATATTTGATTCTTTTCTGTATGCAATTATAGTCATTTCACTGCCTTGATTATTGCACTTTGTTTCTCCTAGACGTTTTTCTATTGGTGTACGATTACTTTTAGGCATTGGATAATCAGGATGCTTTAATGTATTTTGATTTATCTTCTCAACTCTAATATGTTCCATTTTAAATCCGTCTTCAAACTCAATGTCTATATCCATTCTGTTTCTGTAGGCTATAATAGTAAATTTTAATCCTTGTTTGTTAGTTTGCGTATAACCTACGTCATACTTTCGCTCCTTACCCATAAATTATGTCATCTCCTAAGTTGTCAATTCAAAATTTTATGATTGTTTCTTCTTTAAAATCCCGATATTATTCCAAATATTATAATTCAAATCATATTCAAACAACAAAACGTGTCCTCGTTCACCCAATCTATTTTTGTCGATTTTTATTCCAAAATATTTCTTGTTGGCATTTAAATCCTTTGGCTCAGGCTCTCCCCAAGTATCTTCTAAATCGTCGTCATAAGAATCATATTGATATTTATGATATTCTTCTGGCGCAATCTTTTTGCCAAGCACAAGAAGATCTGCAGGATGTTTAATACCCTTTGCTGCAGAAATGTTATTACTAGATAGATCAAATATGTCGCAGAACAACGAATCATCCGTCAACTGAAATGAGCAAACCGTGAAAATTTTAAGTTCCTTTGTGACCTCAACTACACGTGTTGCAAGCTTTTTAACTTGCTCCCAATGTTCTTCTCCATATGCTTTGAGAGTGTCCAATGCAACATATTCACAATTATAAATGAGTTTAGCTCGTCTCATTTCTAGCTCAATTGCTTCTTCACTATAATCACTTGTAATGTCAGTGAAATAAAATCTGCCTTCGATTTGTTCTTCTAGCCATTTAGCGACGTGAGCGACGTCTTTATACTCTTTTGTAGCTTTCACTCTATCCAAAAAAGACTCTTCGGATTCAGTATAATTTCCATCCTTATCAATGCCTCTTTCAATAAACTCATGAGTTTTATCATCTCTATATAGTCCCATAGTAATTTCTTTTTCTGGCTTCATAAGTTCAACACCATGCAATTTTTTAAATTCTGCACAATTCAATACAGTTGCAATAAAACAATTAAAAATGGATGTATGAGTCATCTCATTTGAGAGAAGCATAAATTTCTTCTTTTTAACTAGCACTGTATATGAAATTAGATTAACAATATTTCTAGACTTGCCCTCGTTGGCTAAAAATCCCTGAAACAATACGTTAGTACTTAGCAATCCACGGAAATAATCATTATACCCTTTCCAATGGACTTGGCACCCAAATTGTGGCGCAGTCAAATAACTATCGATAGTTTTCTTTGCTTCCTGCGTCATAACTATTGGCTCGTCAATTACGTTAATTATTGTGTTAATTTTATCTGCCTTACTCCGCATCAATCTATAGATGTCGTTTGGGGTCATATACTGGAATCTTTCGTTAGATAAAATCTTTTCTACGGGGAAACCGTTATGCTCATACTCTCTCACAAGAGAATATTTCTTTACCGTGTTATATATGTTTTTGAAATCTTGAGGATCTGATAGATCCATCATAGACTTAATTGTTTTCCATCCTCCATAAGATCTGTACTGCTTAAGGCGCTCCATGTTTTGAGTTGCGAAATTATTTACCTTGTTTTCACTTACATCTTGACTAAATGTAAGATAATACTCTTCAAACATGTCGTAGAAAAACCGAGTTGCATTGTCAGAAAGATCATATTTAGACTTAATGCTTTTGCCGTAGCTTAAATATAGATCTGTCTTTTTATAAAATGAGCCTACAAAAAGGAGCTCTGCCTGCACATTGCTCTTCTCAATAACGATATTATTGTCATTTCCCATTATTGCCACCTACTTAAAAGAATTCATCTAGCAGATCAGAAATATCATCTAATCCTTCTTTTTTAACTTCTGCGCGACATGCCACATCATTATAATCAATTTTAACTTTCTCTTTCATTTCTCTTTGCCTTTCAGCTTCTGCTGCCTCTTGCTTTGCCTTATAAGCTAAATAATTAGGCATCTTGCCAATCAAGATTGCTAAATCATACATCAATCTTGCGTTGTCATTATCTGGACCTTTGTGATTTGCCTTATTATACTGTTTAATTTCATCCAGTTTCTTTTGTCCCCATTTCCAGCACTCTAGCAAAGTGCCAATACTTATGGGTTTACACCTTTTTCCTTTGTAGGTTCCACTTTCTAAATCTGCGACAATTTGAAAAAAACGACCAGGTATAACACTAATATCATAATGGTTCAGCAGCCATTCATTCAATTCGTCGCTATAAAAACGATGCTCTAATTTAGACTTCGTTTCCGCTTCCAGTGATGACATTTTATCCAATGCGGCACTCCACATTTCTGGTTTGCCACGACCTGAAGCTACTCGCTTTGATACAAGCGCCTTAAAGCACCCAGAATGATAATATTTCCCTTTAAACTGCAATACATTCTCAATATTATTTCTTTCAACATTTATTGTTTTTCCGCACTCGGCACATTTCACGTCTACCACGCTGTCCACCTCCATATTCTGGAAACATTATAATCCATTCATTTCGTATTGTCAATCACGCGCATATAAAAAATTTAGGGAGACTCGATGGTCTCCCTTATGTACTTTATTAAGCCGACACAATGTCAAGGATTTGCTTAAGGATGTTTACGTCAGTTACCTTGTTGAAGGCGGTGGGTAGGCCGGAATCCTTGAGTTTGGTCTGCATTTCCTTTTTCTGTACAGGACTTAGCTTAGCAATCGCTACTTTAATTGAGTTCTGAAGCTC
The DNA here is from genome assembly GCA_946008205.1 of uncultured Clostridium sp. Classification (GTDB taxonomy): domain Bacteria; phylum Bacillota; class Clostridia; order TANB77; family CAG-508; genus CAG-245. The sequence goes on from CAMGAZ010000042.1 coordinate 7,823, forward strand.
AGTAGCATTATCAGTAGAAGTATCTTCCTGGACTGACATCTTTGCCTTTTCCATTTCAGACTTGCTCATAGATTTTGCCGCATTACTCATAACTTCTGCACTGTAGATTTCCTGTTCAGTTGCAACAGCAGTATCAAGGTTGTTATTAAGAACAAACTTGCTCTTTCCCTTGTTTCCATCAATAACAACTTGCCAATCTAGCAACGTTGGGTCGGCTACTTTTTCCTTCGGGTGTACACAACTACGATCCTTAATAACATCCGCAATTACAGTATCATCTTCATCTCTATAGAAACGAATAACAGTGTGGGTATTATAATCTAGATCTTTGAAGCCTTCAGGAATCTTCTTTCCAGTCGGTACGCTCGTAAACTGCCCATTCGCACCTTTAACTGTTTCCTTCTCATCCGTTTCCCTGCATGTTATCAAACTATGGACACCTGTGCCAAGAAGTGCAAGGCATAGGTTGGCTCCTTTGTAACGAAGAGCACCCCAGTCTTTCATTTCAAGTGAAGATCCTTCAATCGCTACAATCTTTTGATCCCCAATGAGTCCATTATCATCTGCTCTCACACGAGCTCTCTTCTTGGAAAATTCAAGTAGACCCTGTTGCGCTGCGGTGTATAGGACGCTCACGCCATCAATGACGATCGCATCTGCCCTAAAGGGATTGCCTTCTGCATCTGTAACTATAGTATCTAGTTCTTCTCCATCTTCTCCAATTTCGTAAAAATCTTCATTGTTCTTTACCTTATCGATATAGTCAAGTACCTCACCAAGACTCTGTGTATATAGAATATAAATATTTGCTAGATCTACTCCGTTGCTTTCCATTTCGTCTAGATAATTGTCTACGCTTCCTGACTCTGCGTCAATATAAAGAACCTTCATGGGGCTACCATCTTCATTATGCATATACGCAAATTGAGATGCGAAAGTACTTTTCCCCGTAAACGGCTCACCAAAACATAGAAAATTTAGCTTCTTCTGAATTTTACTTGCTGTACGACCTCTTGCCATAATCAATCATTCTCCTTTTTAAAATTTAATCTGTAATCTCCACTTCATATTTATATAACGCATCATATACTTTATCTGGTATTTCCCCTTTATATTTGTCTGCTAAGTGTTTTAGATATGATTCTTTACATTTTTTATAAGCATAAAATGCGTCTTCTGGTGTTTTATAATCGCCGATATATTGCTGACCACTTCCATTATGGTACATGGCAATATAACTTTCTTTCCCTTTTCTTTTAAAAACTCCAATAGGATACTTCCCTCTTAACTTACCATGCCCAATGAATGCTTTGTTTATTTCTTCTGGAACAAACGTACAATTATTTGGACAATAAATTTTAT
>CAMGAZ010000043.1 GCA_946008205.1 uncultured Clostridium sp.
CAGCCTAAAGAGACGCTCCCCATAGAGGCGCTTCCCTTAGAGGCGCTGTCCTTACAGGCTCAGACCTTAAATTTGCAGACCTTAAATGCGCATACCTTAGAGGCGCAGACCTTAGAGGCGCAGACCTTGAAAGAGCAGACCTTGAAGGCGTATACCTTGAAGGCGCATGCCTTGAAGGCGCATACCTTAGAGGCGCAGACTTTAAAAGAGCAGATCTTATAGGCGCATACCTTGAAGGCGCATACCTTAATAAAACATATTATCAAATCACACGCATAGGTAGTAGAAATGCCACGACAACTTACTGCGTTGAAGATGACAATGTTGTTTGTGGCTGCTGGAACAATTATAGAGGCGGCACGTTAGAAGAATTTAAAAAACGTGTAGAAAGTGTGTATGGTAAAGAAGGCGAAATGCCTCATAAAAAATATTTCACTCAGTACACGGCTACTATTGAGTTTTTTGAGAAAATGGCAAAGCAGCAAAAGAAATGGGCACAAAATACCAATATAGAAAGTGAAGATAAGTGAAAAAGAATTTAATACTAGAAATTTGTAAAATGCTAGATCTCAAAGTAGGAGAAGAGTTTAAGATTGAAGAATATGACGATGATAAACGCTTCTTTTTTACAGACGATGGAGATCTGAATTTTTATTATAACGATGCCAAATCAAATCTTATAGTCGTAGCTCAGCCAACAATCATCGCAGAAATAGTTTGCGGCAGAGTAGAGATCGTAAAACTTCCATGGCGGCCTCACTATGGCGAACACTTCTGGACTTTTACAAATCCTTGTTGTTCTAAGACTAATAGATGGGAATGTCGTATTCTTACTTGGAACGGAGAAGTAAACGACTTTGCAAGATATAAATCTGGATGGGTGTTTAAAACAAGAAAAGAAGCTGAAGCTGCATTGCCCAAAGTAGCAAAAGAAATGGGCGTAAAATTTTATATCGAAAAAAAATAAAAAGGAGTAGTATATTATATGTTTCAAGAGCTGTTTGTAGAAAACAAAATGCAGGAAATTTATCCGGTTAAAATTTATAAAACCGGCGCCGATTCCCATTATTATTTTAAGATTAAAAACAACAGTAAACCGTCTTTGTGGTATTATAATCCGGATACATTCTAAAAACCTTGCTGTATCGTCTCAAATATCAGCTTTGAGATGTCTACAAGTATGATGCAGACAGTAACAGATAAGCCTGTTTTTCATCTTGTTTATCTTAATCAAGAGATGTGCGACGAACAAGATGTAACTACCTCCAGTTGTAGTGAAATTTCTCCGTCCGATAATTTCATTGAAAGTTTTTATAGTGACGAATGGTTTTTTCAAGTATTTAATAGATTCTTAAAGGACTATAGTGTAAACAAATTACGATTGTATAAGAGGAGCAATAATGAACAAAAATGATTATTATGCCATTCCTGTTCAATGGATCAAAACAGCTGTTATATATATAAAAGCTAGAACTCCCGTAGATGCAATGAGAAAATTTTACAAATATAGAGACCTTATAATCATTCCAGAAGAACAGGGAGCGTATAAAAGTTTATCTTTTGATACCACTGTATCTGATCCTGTTTTTATAAAAGAATGCACCTTGTTTATGAAACAAAACAATTGGCCGCATTTTGATAAACTATCTTATAATTTTGATGATAAAAAGGAGGTTATGCATAGTGGCTACTATTCAAGAAACAAATGATTTTGAATACTCTCTTGGTATTCAGAATAGTGAACTTAAATATGAAACTATAGAAATGCAGTTAAAAGACTTACTCAGCTTATTTAAAAAGAATAAAAAACATGTTGTTATTGGATATCCGTTAACTGATTATAATTATGTAAACAACCATATTTATCTTTTGTTATTAAATCAAGGCGCCGCCCAAGATTTTATTTTTAGCCAAAGTTTTAATTTTGTTGTAGGATATCATGAGTTAAAATATTTATATGCATGGATGTATAAGGGTATTCCATTAATCAGAGATGAGAAAAAATATTATTACAAAGATTTTTCAGAAAGCTTCAGAAACAACTTTGAATCTCGTGAGGTTCGTGTACGTTTCTATGAGGAGCATACTAATATTAATAGCTTTTTGCGTCGCTTTTATGGCTACAATTTTATGTTTGGCGATAAAACTGACATCAAAGAAAAATAAACAAGGGGGGGGGGTTAAATAACAATGGAAGAAATCATTGTTGCAATCATTAGAGGTGTACTTTTAGGCCTTACTATAATGATTCCTTATCGGTTTACTGAAGCTATGGATAAAAAAGTTCCTGTCTTCGAATTCCGATATATCGATGTATATGTTGTTGTCTATACATTTGTTATGTCTATTCTGCTTTCAAGATAAGGAGAAATAAATATAAATGAAAATCGAAAAATATAAGTATACTATGAATCTTATCAGATGTTTTCTTAAGGATAATGACATTGACTATGGTTCTTATAGTATTAAAGACTACTGTACTGATGCTACAGTAGGTTATCTGGATTATTCTGTAACAAAATGTAAAATCACCGTTATTCCGTCTTTAGCCAAATATGGTCAAATTGAAAATGATCATATTGTCTGCATCATTTCAGACAAATTTTATCTTGAATCCAAACCAAAATATTTTTATACGATCGGCTCTGATTTAAAAACATTACTGGCTGACGAAAGCCATTATACTGATGCAGAAATTGATAAACTGAAATCATGGCACAATTATTTCAAATATGAAGACTTTAAATCTGCTGAAGATATTACAAACCAGTTTGTAGCTCATATCTGTAATAACCGTCATAACCTGTTGGCAACTTTCGCTCCGAAAACAACTCGATAATAATGAAGGCACATAAGATATATCTTACAGGTGATCTCCATGGTTATCTTGGAATGAAGAAATTAATTAATTTTGCTAAGACAGAAGGTAAAAATCTTACAAAAGAAGACTATCTTATAATTTTAGGTGATTTCGGGCTTATTTTTAACGCTCCTGTACAAAGTCCCGATGAAGCTTATAATCTTGATTGGTTAGATAAAAAAGCGCCCTGGACTACTTTATTTATAGACGGTAACCATGAAAACTTCGACAGACTAGATAATTATGTTATTTATCCTCTTCAAATTTTTCATGGTGGCCAGATATCTAAAATAAATAACTCTGTCTATCATTTATTGCGAGGAGAATCATATTCAATAAATGATATCTTATTTTTAGTTATTGGTGGCGCCGGCAGCATTGACAAAGAAAGACGCATAAAACATATATCGTGGTGGCCGCAAGAAGAAATAAGCCATGAACAGATTAAGAGCGTTTTAAGATTATATAAAAATATGAGCTTTGATTATATTCTTACTCATAGTGCTCCGACCAGTTATGTTGATGATCTATATATCAAGAATTTGTTATATCCAGGGCCGCGTTATAACGACAGATCAGAAAAAAGGCTAGAGAAAATCAAAAAGAATATTGGCTATAAAAAATGGTTCTGCGGCCACTACCATTGTGAATATGATTCTCCTAAATTTCAGGTTCTGTATAACAACATTATCGAACTACCATCACCAGATTCATTTTATTAAATTTTAATAAAATCTATTTTTTATCAGCTTCGGACAGTAAAAAATAATAATAAAATACTGCCCGAAGCTATTTTATTAAAATTTATCTTGTCGTCTTTTTATCTGCAGACTCAAAATAAGCGTTTTTTTTACGTTTAAAACAACGCTGAATATAAATTATCATTCTGACCTCTTAACATCAAAAATAAGTGCGTTTAGAGGCTTTCTGTTAGGTGTTTTAAATCTATGTTGTATTTACCAGATTCGGTCATCTCGGAAATCGAGAAAGACGATAATAAAATAATCGAGCTGTCAGGACTTCCTGACGCAGGTACTTCAAGTGCAAGTATGTTTATTCTCAAAGAATTGGATGGCTATGGCTTATACATAGGCCATCAGCAGAATACGAGCCAGATAGAGCTCTATAAACGTTATCTTGGAGATGATGCAGACAGGGTGCTCGTAACCATCTTGGACGAGCCGGAGCCTACGAAGGAGACGCTGCTTAAATACATCCATTTCCTCGGAGCTGAAGTTGATACGATAATCATCGACAACTTCGCCTATTATATCTTGAACAGACCGCGCCCTTATATTAAAAATCTGATATCCTTGCTGTATTCCAAAGCTATAGAGCTTAATACCCGTATAATCATCATAAACCAGCTCAGATATGACGTTTATAACCATCGTGAAACTAATACTATGGCGCCCCTTAAGACGTTATATAAAGACTATCTTAGCCAGCATGTAGATCTCAGACTGGAATGTCATCGTTCTGAAGAAAATAACCAGGATATCTATATCGAGGTAGCCAAAAAAGATTCCCCAAAAAAAGAAGAATCTTTGCTCTCAAAAACTGTCAGAGATATGCTCTCGAAATAAAAACACAAAATAAGCGTTATTTTTGATGTTTGAGGAGTGTTGTGATGATTTATATTCAGACACCCCTAATCGTTAAAAAATGATAGGGTTTAACGCGTTTTACAAGGGCATACAGATTAATTTTCAGAATGGAGGTATTGAAAACTAATCATGATCCATGAAAAATATTATTTTTTCGCTTCGGACTATTTTGTCAGAAGCAAAGAAGAAGCTGTTGAGAAGTCTCCTGTCTTCAAGGCTCAGCTCCGTGATAAGACTATCAGACAGAAAGCTATAGTCATGAAAGGTATTGCGAAGCTTATCTTGAACGGTTATACTGTCAACTTCGGTTCCACGAGAAATAAAAAGATTATCGGCCTCGATATTGACAATAATGGCCCTGTAAAAGCTACGGCAAATAATCTTCTTGAGCTACTCAATATGATTAATGTGCCGCCCACTTATATTTTTAAGACTTTCTCCAGTACTGATCAGCATCCCAAATACAGAATTCTAATAGCCTTAGAAGACTCTATAACTTATCCAATTGAGTATACAGACACTTTTAAATCGCTGGTAAGCTATATTAATTATTTTTTTCCTGACTGTGCCGATCCTAAGTGTTGTAATACTCTTAGTCTTTTTTATCCTTGCAAGGAATGTATATATAGCTCTCCAGATTCAAAAGCTAATATGCTGTCCCTGGATAAATTGACTGCTATATTTTTAAGTGAGCCTATCATCTTGAATCTCAGGAAGTTTTTTACCGATGTGCTGTATAAGGCCAACCTGTTGTCAGAAACAAAATACGAACGGTATTATCAGACGGCGGCCCCAACTTATTTTTTCCGCTCCAGAAAACGAAACCTATATAATTCAGGAATGTTATACTATTCAATTAAAAAAATCGAGGAATATAAAATAGTAAAGGGGTATTCGTGCCGGATTGATAAACAAGGTTTTATTGAGTTCTTTGACAGCCTTCAAACACAGATAGAGCCTATATTTGAAGACAAAACTAATACCAGTCTTTACCTCATGCAAAAAATAAATGAGGGGTCTATCGAGTTATTGTTTAATTCCGCCCTTAAAGAAAAACACATCAACGCTTTGTTCGATGACAGTAATGATTCGTATGCCAAAATTTTAGAGACCGAAACAGGCATCAGAAAATATATCGTTGTCAAAAAATCTATTAATAAGATTGTCAAAGCATATTCAGTTGTTGATTTTTTTATGGAATTTTTTAGATTCAAAGATTCAGTAGAAACTGTAGATTATCTTTTGAAAATTTGCAATGTTACATTCAAAAATAATGGTATTCAACTCCATAAAACTAATATTAGGCATTACAAAAAAGCCTTAGAAGAACAATTATGGAAACATAAGCATCTTTATAATATATTATGCTCTAAGGATAATAATTGTACAAAATATATTCTTCAGACTATATTGGATTATGCTTTGACATCTTACGATAACCTAAAAGACAAAATGCAATATGGATATGACCAAGATGCTCAGCTATTCGCAAATAGTATACTAATATTGAAAGTGCTTAACGAAAAATATCCAGAAATCCAGACCAGCAAATCTACTATAGAAGCTAAGATAATTCTGCTTGCAAAACTTGGACTGATAAAATATGTTGATCCATCCAATTTTGCTTCATATATCAGTAAAGTTATTTATCTTACCAAGAAAAATCATCCGTTAAACAAACAGTATTCCGTAGTTTCTATTCCTCATTATTCCCAGGATTTACTCAAAGAAGCCAATAAAAAAGCCAAAGAATTTCTGAAATACGGTAATAATATGGTATCAGCATTGTATTTTCGCAATGAAGAAACCGTATATAATTCCGAATATTATCAGGATATGTCCAAGTATATAAAAGATAAATTCGATAGCGGCGCCGTTGGTATTATTCAACCTGACTTCCGTCGTTATCTTATTGAACGTTTTGGCTATTCCAAATGTGATACTTTAATGACCAAATACAAGTATTATCTGCTTAAAGAACACAATCTTAAAATAGTTACTTTGAACAGAAAAAATCTTAAGAAGTTTGGTGTTACCAAAGATATTGCAAAAGCCAAACGCTATAGAATTGGATATACTAATGTATTTGTAAAAGAGGAGGCTTGATTAAGGCTTTTTTAGGAAAGACCTTTTTATTATATTATGATAGATAAGTTACGTGTAGTTCTTAATTATATTTTCGTGGCATTGATTGCAGCCATGACGATATATAACGGATATGTTTTAGACCTTCTGAATAAGAAGATAGAAGCTAACACCTTGGTATTGACAAATTCAATAAATGATTTGTCTGTAAATACTAAAGGGCAAATTAAAAATTTAGAAGACACAACTAAGCAAATATCTAAACAACAGAATACTGTTGTAGAAACCAAAGAAATCACCTATGTCCAAAAAGAATCTGAAACTGATGCCGATGTTGAATTAAAGACATCTGATCCAAAGCTTACTGTAAAAGTAAACAACGGTCAAAAATATTCTTTTAATCTTCTGCCCACAGAAAAATCTAAAATGGAAGATGGAAAGCTTGTCATTACACAAGGATTCTCATCTTCCATTGATATAAGAGCAAACGAATATGAAAGATCTAAGTTCTCTTTGACTACGGCAATGAACAGCGATAAAAAAGTTATCGGCGGCCTTCATTATGATTTAGGCCATACGGTATCAGCTTCATTGTTTCTTGGACAAGGAATCAAACCTTATTATGGGTTAACTTATAGAATAGGAGGCCATGAATGACAGAAAAATTAAAAACAATAATGGCCGCCGGCCTTTTTATAACTTTAATAGCTTTTAGTTTCCCTGTAAATACTCAAGATAACTTTAATTCCCAAGGTAAGCCTCATAAAAAAGAAATTGTCCAGACACCTGAACACAAAAAAGATAATAAAACTTACCTTGGAAACTATAAAACAACTGCTTATGATTTGTCTTATCAGTCTTGCGCTAAACCACCAAGCCATCCGGCTTATGGGATAACTGCTTCAGGAGCTTCACTGAAAGGACATACAAGACAAAGTGCTATGGCCATTGCCGTAGATCCTAATCATATACCTTTAGGCTCTAAGGTATTATTAGTATTTTCAGGTGAAAGAGCTAAATATAACGGAGTATATACAGCTGTAGACACAGGATCTGCAATAAAGCAGAACCGTATCGATGTCTTCTTTGGAGACCATGGAGAAAATGTATCCAGAGAAGCTGTTAAATTCGGTGTTTCCAATGCAGATGTATATCTGTTAAATTAAATTTTCCATCGTATTTTAACTTCTAAAAAATTTCCTAGTTAAATTAAATATTTTAACGTAAAATAGCTTGACAATAGCTGAGAATGTGGTATTATATATGTAGAAGTTGACCAAACTTCGCACTTAAATAGAGTGCGCGGATTTAAACTAGCATCCACAGATCACGGTCTTACCAGAGGCCAAGATCAACACCCATCTATATTTCTTAAGCACCGAGAAATATAGGCCTTTCAATATTTTTTCTTTTCGCACTTCTTTTTTAAGAGGTGCGCAGATGAAAATCCTGCGTACACAATTTCATACTCACACTCACACCAAAAAAAGCAAAAAAACCGAATATATTAAGGACCGAATCTTAATTATTCGGTTTTTTTGTACCCAAAATCGGAGAAAGGCGGCTGTTTTACATGAAATTTAGCCAAGAAAGATACGACAAAGCCCAGTCTTATTCAGAAAAATTTTTAGAAGCTATCTACGACAGAATTCCTAGCGTAGTTAATATCGTTACTCTTGAAGGCACTAAAGATAACGATGGACCAATGGGAGCCAGAACCGTTCTTACTATCAATGATTATCTTAACAATGTAGATCTAGTAGTAGTAACAGATGATGATTCCAATAAAATTAATTTCCAGCTTAAAACAAGTGATAGACCAGATACTGTTATATTTAAGTTATCAGAGTGCAAATACAGCAATTTTAAAACTATAAAAGGTATTCATTATCATCATATGATTCCGAATACAAAAACCAATGTCGGTTATTTTATAGACTTCAAGAAGGCCGATGTTTGGTCTATATATATGTCGGCGCGCGACACAACTTATTTTTTTAAAACCGATATCCTTAGAGCTATGTTTAGATACGAAGATGCATGGTCTAAGGGGGATATCTTTATTCACGAAGGAGATAGCCTTATCTCATTCAATATAGACACTTTATGTGAATTATATAAAGCATATAGTGACTTCTTCATGTTTGGCATCAGAAAAGAAGAAAAATCTAAAGATGTCAAATATGAAGAAATCACTAACGAAAATATGAACGCTGCGATGTAAAGGCCCCTAACGGGGCTCCCTCAGGTTTTTTCGCCCGTTTTGTTCGGCGTAATCCCGTACTTTCGGCGTTCTACCTATCGTTATTGATTGCAAAATAAAAATATGCATACAAAAGCAAAGGAGATGTGTTTGAAAATGAAAAGCTTATTGGAAGGCCTACATATTGAATACCAAGAACATAACCATGGTAAAGTAGTTGTAGCAAAATTCAAAGAAAATTACGTAACTATTGGTAAATTTATTAAAGACAGAGGTCCCTGTTATCTTGAAGATGATTTAATTTTTTCTTTAGATTATCCTATGGAACTTACAAATCTTCAAGGTAAAGCAGTTTATCGTGAATATAGAGAAT
>CAMGAZ010000044.1 GCA_946008205.1 uncultured Clostridium sp.
TAAGATTTTAAGCTCTTTAAGTCCCAAATTCCAATATATTTTGGGTAACTAATTACCGCTTTCATTAAAATCTCAAAAGGTAAGCTAAACGCTTTTTCAGTTGGGCTCCATACAAAAGCACTTCCACTTGATATACCTGTAAGAATAACATAGTGTCCTTCTTTGTTTTTCATGTATCCACGATACAGAGCGTTGTTAACTCTCATAGGTACCCAAAAGCCATTTTTAAGATTTTCGATGACCTGTTCAACTGTTGTAAGTCTTGTCTTCTTAATTTCTTTTACATTTCCCAGTTGTTTAATTAGATTATCAAATAGTAGTTCACTGCATCCTAAACCTTCAACTGCACCGAGAACTGCTTCCAAGTGTTCCTTACTTTCTAAGCCCGAAAGTTCTATTTTTCCCTTGAAATTTTCCTTCACCTGAATAGGATTCATAAAAGTATCAGAGAATACAATTTCAGGATATTTTGAGAATCTCCACATGCCGTAACCTTTGTCTACAACTTCATGCACCCATTCTTCAAAAGTAATTTCAGAATCTGAATATTTTTTAAGAATGCAGTACGTTATAAAGCAATCATAGGCAAATTTCTCTAAATTCTCAATAGGATAAACATGAACATCTGATACATTTAATGCACTTAATGATTTTAATGCAATTTGAGAATCAAACTCTGGTGCATCGTTGATTGCAACCACGTCATCAATCTTTGAGAAATTAAATTTCCGGACTGATTTGCTCATTTTGTCGCACACTCTCGAGATAGTTATCCTCTTCATTGCGTTTTCTGTAGTCAATACCTGACAGTTTACTAAATTCATAGATTTATCTCCCTTCTTTAGTTCAAAGCTCATGGCTTCATAGCGCTATTATACCATAGCCAATATATTCTGTCAATTTTTTACAATTCAATTCTTTCTTCTCTTACCTTGGCCACTAGTTCTTTTAGCTTTCTATTTTCTTCTTTTTCTAGTTTGGAATCTTTCATCTCTATCTTTAAAGCTAATTCTTGAACTTGCTTTAAAATTTTTACATCTTCAAATACATTTGCAATTTTAAATTCTGGGAGCCCATGTTGTTTCGTTCCAAAAAATTCTCCTGCTCCTCTTAGCTCTAAATCCTTTTCGGCAATTTTGAAGCCATCCTCTGTTGTAGTCATTGTTTTCATTCTTTCTCTTACAATGTTTGAATTACTGTTATATTTTAATATACAATATGATTTAAACTCTCCTCTTCCAACTCTTCCTCTTAGCTGATGTAATTGTGCCAAGCCAAATCTTTCCGCATTTTCTATTACCATTACATTTGCATTTGGTACATCAACTCCAACTTCTATTACTGTCGTTGAAACTAATATGCTAATTTTATTATCTTTAAAGTCTTGCATTATTTTTTCTTTATCTTTTGGCTTCATCTTTCCATGTAGAATCTCTACCTTATAATCTTTAAAAATTTCGTCCTTATAGCTTTCGGCAAGCTTTTCTACTGATTTTACATCCATCATTTCTTCATTTTCATCTACAAACGGACATACTATGTAAGCTTGTCGTCCTTCATCTACATTCTTTTTTATAAATGCTATTATCCTGTCGGTCATGTTGTCTTTTACGGCAAGGGTATCTATTTTCTTTCTATTTGGAGGTAATTCATCTATTATCGATATATCTAAGTCACCATATACAATTATTGCAAGAGTTCTTGGAATTGGAGTTGCAGTCATAACAAGTATATCTGGGTTGTTCCCTTTGCCAGCTATAGTACTTCTTTGCTTTACTCCAAATCTGTGTTGTTCGTCTGTAATCACTAATCCCAGGTTTTTAAATTCAACGTTATCCTGTAATAATGCATGAGTACCAATTATAATGTCTATCTCTCCATTTTTTAGTTTATCTAGTACTCTTTCCTTTTGCTTTTTTGTAAGGCTACTTACCAATAGTTCACATCTGATTCCAAACTTAGCTAATATTTTATTGAAGTTTTCTATATGCTGCCCAGCCAAAATAGTAGTTGGAGCCATTACAGCTGCTTGATAACCACTTTTTACTGCTTTATAGGCTGCAATCATGGCAACAACTGTTTTACCTGAGCCAACATCCCCTTGTAGCAGTCTATTCATTGGTTTTTCAGATTCCATATCATTGTCAATTTCTTCTAAAACTCTTAATTGCGCTTTAGTTAATTTAAATGGTAGTGTGTTTATTACATCTGACATATGTACATCTTTACTATATTTTATACCTCTTATTTCATTATTATATTGTTCCTTTAGACTTAGTAAGGCTAATTGAAAGGTAAGCAATTCTTCAAAAACTAGTCTATTTCTAGCTTTTGCCAGGTTGTCTAGTGAATCTGGAAAGTGTACTTTCCTTATTGATTCATCCGCCCCCATAAGGTGATATTCACTTTTTATGTATTCTGGCAGGGTTTCTCCAATCTCTTCATCTATCATTTGTAACGCACGTTCTACAGCCTGCCTTATTGCTGTCTCAGATAAATTTTTAGTTGTCGAATAAATTGGGACTATTTTCCCTGTGTTTTTATTTTCACCTTCTGCATCAAAAACGGGAGATGCCATTTCTATCTGTCCTAATTTTTTTGTAATTTTTCCAAAAAATTTATATCTTTCTTTTGCGTGTATTTTAGTTTTAATATAATTTTGGTTAAACCACGTAATTAAGCATCTCCCCGTATCATCTTGTACTAAAACTTTAGACACTGTCATATTCTTTCTTAATTTGAACACGGAAACACCAGATACAGTAACAGCTTCTATTAAAGCTTCTTCTCCATCTTGAAGTTCTTCTATTTTCTTTATTTTAGTTCTATCTTCATATGCTCTTGGATAATAGTTAATTAAATCTTCTACTGTATATACTCCCAACAGATTAAATAGTTTTACTCTATTGGGACCTACGCCTTTGATATATTGAACACTCTGTTTTAAATCAATCATAAATAATCCCTCTTTTTATTATACATATTATATATCACAAACATATGTTTTTGTCTATACATATTTAAAATAAATTTATAAATTGCATAGATTCTTTCTCTTTTATATGGTTCAAGATATATTGGCAATTCTCTAATTCCGGAATTGCTTCTGTATATTCTTCTAATTCAAAGTAGCTATTAAATTTTGTCATTGCTGTATTTACTTTTTCTAATTCATCATGTTCAATATAAAATGCCGTTTTTTTATTGATCTTTTTCCAATCATTTTGCATTATTTTTATTTTCTCTTTTAACCTTTCCTTTGTCTCTTCGGTATCTCTCGTGCTATAACTTGATTTATCATCTTTTTCCAACTCTTTTCCAATTGTTTTTATTTCATCTAACTGGCTATTTATTTTTGTAAAGCTATCCTTTGTATATTTTTGAGTTAGTGTATCTACCAAAATTATTGTAATTACTATTATTATTACTATAATAATTTCTTTCTGCATCTAAAAATCTCCTTCTTTTTTAGTCTTTATTTTCATCTCTTTTGAAGTTAATTTTTTCTTACAATATTTATTTGCTTTCTCGTTCATTGTTACTATAAAGGCTTCTTCTGGCTTTATTTGAAATTTCTGAGTTTGCTTTTGAAGCCAATCATAATTTTTTCCGATTTTTTTTAAGTTTTCTGTCATTATCTTACCGTCAATGACAAGATTATATGAAATTCCTTCGTAATCTGGCATTATATTGAAATCCTCAGGTGTTGTGTTTCTTTTATTCGGCTTCTGAATTACAGAAATATCTCCACTAGTTTCTAAGATTGCAAATTCAACATCTCCAAGATTCATAACGTTGCTGCTTCTAAGTTTTTCTTCTAACTCATTTAGAGTAAATCTTTCTTTCTTCATTTTTTGTTCATCTATTCTGCCTTTGTATATTAATATTGTTGGCTTTCCGCATATAAATTCTCTAATTTTGCTACTTTTGATGTTTAATATAGATATAATTAGGTGCATCACTAATAATCCTAATATAGGTATTATTCCATTTGATATTGGGATTCCAATATCAGCCATTGGTATTGATGCAAGATCTGCTATCATAATTGAAATTGCAAGCTCAAATGGTTGCATTTGTCCAATTTCTCTTTTTCCCATTAGTCTCATTACAATTAAGACTATAATATATATAATTATTGACCTTATAAAAATAGCTAACATAAATATATTCCTTCTATATATTTTACGATATATAAATTTATAGCGCAAATTTTTACTTTTATTTTCTACTAATATTTTTTTATTATTCGTTTATTTGAATAAATTAATTTATTTTGTGAATAATATGATTAAATACATTATAGGAGGTTTTTTATTATGGATAATAACAATATTGAAACCAGAAGTTCTGCTCGTCCTAATGCCTTTGCTCAAGTAATTTTAAGATTTATAACTTCAGCAATCATCCTTGCAATAACAGCATTCTTTACACCTGGATTTACTATAAATAATATCTGGGCATTGGCACTAGCTGCAGTTGTCCTAACAGTTATAGATTTCTTACTTGTAAAATTTACAGGACTTCACGCAAGTGCTTTTGGAAAAGGATTTGTTGGTTTTATTTTAGCCGTTGCAGTTCTATATGTAACTCAATATTTCGTAGCTGGATATTCAATATCTTGGATTGCAGCCATAATCGGGGCTCTAATATATGGAGTAGTTGATTACTTTATACCTGACCAACAATAATCTATAATGTAATTAAAAAAGAGATTATGCTGTTTTATAAATTTGAATAAATTAGATTATCTATTCAAATTTATAAAAAGGTATAATCTCTTTATTTATAAAAAATACTGAAGCTTTATTTTTTATCTACTATTTCGCTTTTACATTTATATATGCTATTTTCTGGTACAACCCCTCTTACAGATGATAATGGATATATATTAGAGTTCTTGCCAATAATAGTACCTGGATTCAATACGCTTCCACATCCCACTTCTACATTATCTCCCAGCATCGCACCTACTTTTTTCAATCCTGTTTCCATCTTGTCTGTGCCATTTTTTATGACAACCAATTTTTTGTCCGATTTCACATTTGAAGTAATTGCACCCGCTCCCATATGAGCTTTATATCCTAGAATCGAATCTCCAACATAATTATAATGAGGTACTTGCACTTTATTAAATAATATTACATTTTTTAACTCTGTCGAGTTTCCTACAACAGTACCTTCTCCAACTATGGCATTCCCACGTATGAATGCACAATGTCTTATTTCTGCATCCTTGCATATTATAGCAGGTCCGTGTATATATGCAGATTCAAATACTTTTGCTGTTTTATGTATCCATACATTCTCCCCAATTTTATTATATTCTTCCTGAGGCAACTTGCTTCCAAGTTCTAATATATATTCACTTATGTGTGGCAATACTTCCCAAGGGTATGTATATTGTTCTAGCAAATCCCTTGCAATAGTTTCATCTAAATCATATAAATTTTTAATTTTACATTCTTCCATTTGAAATCCTTCTTTCTATTTTGTCCCATCGAGGGACAGGTGGGACCATTGAGAACCGTCCCTACTGGTTCCAATAGTTATTATATAATTTTTTTGCTGTGTCTGGGCTATCGTTTCCTTCTTTATTTTTTACAGGGGCAAAGTCGTTTTCTCTTTTTCCTCTTAAAATAGATATATCGTCAAAGAAGTTAAATGCATCAAATATGAATGCTTCAAATTTGTATGCGTTTGGTTCTCCTACTTCTATGAATTTACCATTTTCATTCATATAATTTGACTTCTTAAATGCTACATGATATGGCAAATGTATTTTAGACACTTTTTCTAAAGCTTCTATGCTAAATAAGTTGCACATTATGTGAGCTTCACCAAATAATAATTCTCCTTCTTCGTCTCTTTGTTCTGCCATTTTTTCTGGAAGTTCACTATACTCTATAACGGATGGAACTCCATTTGCCTTGCAAAATACTCCAACCCTTTCTTTTGGATTTGCCTTAGCGACAGATTTTGATGCTACTTCATGTTTTTCTTCTATTGCTAAGCCAATTAAAATAGGGTCTACCATATTTAAAAGAACATTATCAACAGATCCTATAAATATCCATTTGATATTGTTTTGCTTTATTTCATCCAAAACTCCAGACTTTGCCATAGCTCTATATATGCATCCATTTCCATCTGCAGCTTCTTTGATAGTATAATCTTTATCTATTATTAAATCTCCATTTTTCAATAGCAATGGTAAATTTCCTTGCATGAAGAATTTAACACTCTCCTTTGGATATCCAAAGTATGCGTGTTCTTCAAAGAACTTTACTGTCTCTTTATTATTTTCCGTACTTGTCATTATATACCATGGTAATGTTACATTGTATTTTTTATTTGCTCTTTCAAGGTTCTCTGCTAATATTTGAAATAGATACTTTGCTTCAGGTTTTACATCTATTTTAAAAGTCCCTTTTGGTCCTTTATGTCCTAATCTCGTACCTTGACCACCAGCCATTGTTACTACTGCATATTGGCTATTTTTTATTACCTCTTCTCCTAAAGCTGTGTATCTATCCTTTTTCTCTTCTGTCAATTTATACTCATCAACATACCCAATGTGTTCTATCTTTTTTTCTAATATCTCTGGTTCAGTCTTTGTTTCATCATATAATTTTTTTAATTGTTTAAAATCAATATTTAATATTTGCTTTACTATTTTTTCTTTTTTATTATCTTCTATTTTTTCCAAAAATCTTAATATATTTTCTTGATTGTTCTCTTTTAATATCATTTTGGCTTGTTTTAATTCTTGTTCAGTATACATATGTTTTTTCGTGTATTGATATTATTTTATCAATACTCTCCTTTCTTGGTATTAGTATATAATATGTTTCTTATTTTAGTTCATGTATATAATATCACACTAATACTTTTTACGCAATACAATAAATTAAGCGATTAACTTTTATTGTTAGTCGCTTATATCTTCTTTTATTCGTTTAAATTGATTCGTATTTTATTTTATATTAATATATTTATTCTGTTACCTTTTCTTTTTTATCCATCCAGTCTTTGCCATCAACTATTCTTGCTGCAAGCATAGATGCACTTGTATCACCAATTACATTTAATACTGTAGCTGGGGCATCTATTATTGTTGCAATTATTGTAAGTATTGGCAATGCTGCAACTGGGTAGCCCATCATTGTTAATATCAACATTTCTGATATTGTTCCTCCACCTATTGGAACAGCTGTAATCAATAGGTTTGCTATTAAAGCAACTATTGCTATTTGACCTATTCCAGCATTTGTTCCAAATAAGCATACTAAGAACATTATCTTAAATACTGAGCCTATTATTGAACCATCTTTGTGGAAACTTGTTCCTAAAGGAATCATTGTTTCTGCTATATCAGGAGAAACTCCTATGTTTTTAGAAGCTTCTGCATTTACTGGTATTGATGCTGCAGATGAGCAAGTTCCTAGAGCAGTAACTGTCGCAGGAATAATATTTTTCCAGAATGCAACAACTCCTCTTTTTCCGCCTGCGATGAATGCATACAATGAATATACTACTATGTAGAATAATACTGCTACAATCACATATATTCCCAATGTTCTCGCATATCCAACAGCGATTGAGCCTCCAAATGTTCCTACTAAAGATGCAAAATAGCATCCAAGTCCTATTGGAGCATAGTACATTATTATATTTATCAATTTCATAATAATTTCATATGCTGAGTTTAAGAAATTTTCTACAGGCTTTGCTTTTTCTCCTGCCATATTCATTGCTATTCCAAATAGTATAGAGAATACTATTATCGCAATTATATTACTCTTAGATAACAATTTTGAAAAATCATTTACAGTAATTGTGCTTACTGTTCTTTCTAATATTGTTTGATCATCCTCTTCAGCTTCAGCGCTCTCATCCACGCTTTGTTCTTCTAATGATGACCTAATCATTTCTCCATCTTCTGCATTTACTAGTTTAACTGGGTATGCAACAGCTAATCCAATTATAACAGCTACTAACGATGTAACAACAAACATTGCAACTATCGTTACCATAATTTTACCTAGTCTCTTAGGTTGTTTCATTTTTGCTATTGATGTTGAGATACTTAAGAATATTAATGGTACGATTACAACGAACATTAAGTTTAAGAAGACATCCCCTAATGGGCTTAAGACAGCTGCTTTTTCTTTAAATACTATCCCCACGATAGCGCCAATTATTATTGCAGCTAAAAGTATAATAACCGACTTGTAAGTTTTTAAAAAGTTTTTCATAATACTTTCTCCCTTAATAAAAAGAGCGTTATTAAGGAAATATAGTTATATCTCCTAATTCGTTAATCATTATATACTTTATATAATTATATTGCAAGCTTTTTTTTATATTCTTAATTAAAATGGATATTCTTTGCATATATTTTTATTATGATGAATTTAAATATTTTAAAATTGAACGATAAAATAATATTCCTGATAGTCATTTCAATTATTATCTTATCAGCCTGCTTGGTCTACACTTTCTCTTTAGCTAAAAGTGAAGATTCTGTTGAGCTTCCCATTGTAATGTATCATAGCATATTAAAATCCAAAAGTGGAAAATACATTATTCATCCGGATACTTTTGAAGATGATTTAAAATATATCCAATCAAAAGGATACACATCAATTACCATGACGGATTTAATCAACTATGTGTATAATGATTCTCCGCTTCCAGACAAACCTATTATAATAACATTTGACGATGGAAATTATAATAATCTTAGTTATGCTGTGCCGCTTCTACATAAATATAATATGAAAGCTGTTATATCTATAGTAGGTGCTTATACAGACACTTATACTGATACTGGTGAATCGAATCCTAATTATGGCTATTTACGATGGGAAGATATAAATAATCTTATTTACGATGGATGTATTGAATTTCAAAATCACACTTACAATTTGCATTCTTCTCACGGAAAAAGAAAGGG
>CAMGAZ010000045.1 GCA_946008205.1 uncultured Clostridium sp.
CGGAATACAGTTTGATAATACATTCAGTAGTGTGGTTTTACCGGAACCAGTACCTGTTGATACAAATAAATTCTCGCCTTTTGTTGCAGCTTCAAGTGCAGATATTTGATGTGCAAACGGTGATGGAAAAACTCCAATACCAGCTTCAGCTAACTGTAAAAAATATTTTTTCATCCATGGTTCTAAGCACGCTGTTGCAAGGCCATTGGGTACAGTTACATATGCTGGAGAGGACTCGATAAAAGGCTTTTGATAAAGTAAGCCTTCATCATCAATATGATTGCTTAAGGCAGACAGCAGAATAGGAGACTTTCCGAAATACTGTGATTTAATATAGTTCTCTAATTCTATTCGCAACTGCTTGTGAACATAATTTGCACCTTGGGGCATCAGCTTTTACCTCCCTTAAATTCATATCCAGCATCAGATAGAATACTTTTTATTACTATAAAGACTTCTCTAGAAAGCTTTCTATTAAAGTCGCTCGGAAGTGTTGTACATGTTTTAGGCCAACTATATAATTTTAAAAAGTTTAGTTCTCGTGGCGGAAGCAGATAATTCATACTTAAATAAACCAACTCTCCATCCTCTTCATACTCTATTGGAGGTAAGGTACCATACGTTAAAAGACAAGCAGATGCAAGCGTTCTGTAGTTATAATTCTCTACCTGCCATTGCGGAAGAGGACTGACTTCCAGTTTAGTACTTGTATAGCGGTAAAGATAGTATAGCTGCGAGCCTGTCCCTTCTACTCGCAAAATAGAAATCGTACCATTTCTATCCGGTTTATCTACCCAATACCCTCGAGTAAATGGTGGCTTTAAACGAAGATACTTAATATTATGTTCTAACGACAAATCTGTTTCCCAAGACGCAGCTGCTACTGTCGAACTCCATAAATCAAGTAGCTTTTCTTGCTCTAGACCAAACATTGATTTTACCCCGTATGAAATTATCTCTTCTCTCTGTTTTGCATAAAAGCCAATACCAGACACACAGGAAATAGCATCTAAAGCAATACCTCTTCGGAATAAGATGTTACCGAATGCTTCCTCATGCTTCATGGCTAAAGCTATTTGATAAGGACGTTGATAAACAACACCTGTTTTTAAAAAGAGTCCTACAATTTCTTCCTCCAGCTCTTCAGGAATATATGGTAAATATGTCAAGAGCTCTGGATACATTGATTTATAACTATCAAGTATACTACGCACCTTACTTTTCAGGTGCACAATCGAAACAGTTTCTTCGTCAGATTCGTCCCAAAGCGAAGCATAGGCCATCATTCC
Organism: uncultured Clostridium sp.; assembly: GCA_946008205.1. GTDB lineage: Bacteria > Bacillota > Clostridia > TANB77 > CAG-508 > CAG-245. The sequence goes on from CAMGAZ010000045.1 coordinate 1,290, forward strand.
ACATATACTATAAACTAACCGGGCTTTCCAATCATCCTCAGATTCCTCTGTTCCTTTTCTTATATTATACCTACTTGCTACCTTTAAAAGCAGTTTATTATACTTATTCATTAGAATTCTCCAAGAACATATTGCAAATCACGTTTAAGAGATGAAGAAATCGTTATACCTTTATGCGAATCAGCAAGAACCTCTTTGAGTTCGTTAATTGCCAAGGATGCATAAGCAATTGGCAATACCCCAAACAAGAACTCTTCATCTTCAGTCAATTCAGGATAAATGTCATGCATCGTTGCTATAATACAGTTAATTCTATTTTTAATTAAATTGCTCAACTTCAAATTTGAAAGAGCCTTCAGTTCTTTACGTGCAACTTTTGACGGAGTATATGCCTCAAAGTCCTCAGCAAAATATCCTCCATCATATTCACCAGTAGCTTTTTCATCTACAAAGAATTCAGTGAACAACGGTAACATAAATCCATACAGGCTCTTTGGTTCGACTTGAATATCTTCCGGATACGGGTGAGTAGCAATATAGAAAATATCTTTTTGAGAAAAGATTTCAGGAATTCTGTTCATCCATTCACTTGTGAATAAATTGTTGATGATAACAATATTCTCACCATCAGTACCTATTTCTTTTATTATATTACCACTATAGCTTCCAGCGCAGCATAGCGTTCCATACTTATTACCTGCAACAACTGCACCAAACACTTTCGCAATATCAATTGCATTGGGGCCGACAAGCATAATTGGCTGTTTTTCAATATATGCAGCACAAAGAAAAGCAGCTAAACCACTTCTATGCTTTTCTGCTACACCAGCCTCGCCTAATTCAAATATAGCAGTATTAATTACGTCCGACCAGGAGTGATGTACTTCTGGAGAAACCAGGTTCTCCAACAACGAAGAAAATTGGTAAGTACTTATGCTTTGAGATGCCAAAGTTGCATCTGCAGTAACAGTTTCTGAAGCTGCAACATTTATAGCCGGTCCACTTACAAATGCCATATTAGCGATAAAATCTGCCGCATTTTGACGCGCTTTTTCAATTCTTTCAGCAACGGCTGCTTCAACATCATCAGCTAATTTTTTCTTTTCTGAAATAATGCTGTCAAGCTGTTCTTCCTCCAATTTAGTTCTAAGATAAGCATCTTCCGCTTCTGATAAATCGTTTGCTGTAGATTCTAACTTTTCTTGAAGCAACACAAGTTTCTTCTGTCCCTCAGCCAGTAGTTGTTTATTTTCAGTTTCCCAATCTGTTCGAAGAAGTTCCTTGGTTTTTTCCTGAAGTTCAGTATTTGCGTAAATAGCAGAAAGAAGAATCTTATCCTCCAGACACTCGCTATCAACATATTGCCATATAACTTTCAGTAAAGTATTTAACAGCTCTTTAGCCTCAGGCTTAGAACAACGACAGGCAGTCTCAATCTTACACGTTATATCAGCAACAGGGATTTCAGCGATAAAATCCTTAAAAACTTCATAGTCATTTACAATTAGTCCTTTGCTTCTGTATGTATTCCAAGAAATTGAATCTAAGACAATACTTTTAGCAATATCAAGCCTACTTTTCAATCGATAAAGCTTACTTGGAATACCAACAAATGCCTTTTTATAAAAGCATACTCCATTTTCCAGACGTATAATGTCATCACTGCTGAATTCATAAACCGGTACTTCTAAGCAGTCTTCAGGTAAAACTGCTATTCCATCTTTAGTATTACACAAAATTCCTACATACTGTCTATTTGACATACGAGCAGCAAACATAACCTTAGAACTATGGGGCTTGCATTCTATTCCTCTTTTTAATATATCAATTAGTTCATCAAGTCTTGATGCTTCGTAAATTTTAATAACTTCAATAGGAATAAGATATTTGTTGAATTCTGACCGTACATAATCCTTTGATGGATAAACTTCACTACGTTTTGCAGACCAATCCCAAATACCATAAGCTCCATCATCAAAATAAATATTTTTACCGAAAATTTTAGTTCTATTAGCAAAAAAAGGTTCTAAATTTTTATTTTGGTAAAAAATAGAATACTGTCCATCATAGTTTAAATCAGCACAACGAATAAGGATTTTCTGCCCTTCAAAATTTGTTTTGACTACACATAGAGAAGTAAAGTTCTCACTACCAATAACCGGGAGAAGTTCCTCATCTGTATCGTCATACTGCGATAAATCACTATAGTCATCAATTGTATTAATGCTTTGATATTCCGCAATTTGTTTCTGCGCCTTTGCCAATGATGATTCCAGCTTAGCTTTTTCCTCTTCAAAACTTTTTATTATTTGCTGGTATTTCAAATTCACTTCACCAATGATCTGCTTATGATTATCTTCAAGCTGTTTAATTTCTTGTTGTTTATCTGCTTCTAAATTTTTTATACACTCAGCCAACTCTGTTTTTTTATTTTGCTCATACTGCTGCTGTTCAGCATCAAACTGATTAAGAACCTTTTGCTTTTCATCTAAAAGTTTTTTACGCTTTTCTTCTTCATCACTTCTAATGCGTTCACATTTTAGTCTCATCATGCATTTATAAATTTCAGAAAGTAAGTCAACATCTAAAGTCTTCCCTGCAAGTTTAAAATATAAAGGAAGACTATTTTCAAAAACAGAATCAAGCAAAGTCGTTGTAAGAGCAAGCTCATGAGTCTTCCCTTCTTTCTCCAGCTTATCAATATTCTCTTGCATTCCCTTTAGCCAATTATCAACCCTTAAATTAATAAACATTGCAATAAAAGGATTACTAACATGGGCTTTAGCAATTGATAAAGCTCGTTGTTCTTCCAAAGTTTTTGCCCTGAAACCTGGTTGTATTTTTGAAAACTCTCTTTCATTGCTGATGAAAAGCCCCTTGAATTCCCTACCAGTTATAATTTCACAAAGGATTGCTTTTTCTTCCTTTGTAAGAAGATCAATAAAATTATTCATACTACTTCTCCTAATCATTTACTTTTGATAGTGCGATAAATCTCTTGTAATCTGCGGTAAGATTGCTCATTAATAACACCATTTTTTATACAAAGACGTATCCATTGACATACCTGCGGATAGCGCTGCAGGCCTACAAGAATATTCTTCAAAGAATGTGGTGCTTTAATTGTCTTACCGGAAGCATTATTGATTTTTTGCAGAATTTCACATTCGTCATCAACTACGATAGCTGCTTGTTTTTTTATATCAAGCTGCCAAACGATATCTAAGCCAATGATAACCCTAACACATAAGCCAAAGGCTAGTCCGTATAAATCAATAATTTTATCTGCTTTTATTGTTTGCTTATCTATAATATGATTATTGATTAAAACTACTATTTCTCCATCAAACACTGATTTAAAGCGAAGTGTTTTATTGCGAGGTAGAGTATTTATTTCACCAGAACCAATTGTAACTCCATCAAGATCCGTTACAAAAACTTCCGGTACAAAACCATCCTTATCCAAATCTTCTTTCCAAAAATATGTATATTTTAGAACTTTACTACGACCAACCGATATTAACTGCTGTCTATCAGAGCAATCAACCTCATATATTATAGGTGTTTTATCCTGTTCATTATTGTAATTGAATTGACGAACCTTCGCTGCTGGAAAAGCCTTTAACGCTGCTATATTACCCGTAACAAGTATATACATACTGTTTTGTTTATGCTTTACTAAATAATTACCCTCGACATATAACGGCCAAACCAGTTGTAAAGAAATAGGATAATCCGTCAGTCTACAATGAAATTCAAGAAAGAATTTAGCTGTATTTTCATTAAAATCAGCTGCTGAAATTACGTAAAGAGTCCAGGTTTGACAACCAATTTGTTTCTGCATGATTTTTTCAATCAACATATCTTTACATGATCTTACGATTCTTGAACCACGCTTTAACAAATAATACTCTTTTTTTATCTCAACATCTGCATCATACAAGACTTTCTTACCAGAATCTTTCTCAAACAATGTTCCTTCAGGATCAATACCTTTAATCTCCGCTGGCCAAAAATCATGTAATTTATCATTTCCATTCCGAAAGCTAATTATATACTTTTCAAATGGAAATTCACCAATAGGAAGATAAGTAATACTATTGTAATTCAACCGTTCTTTAGAGAAAACATAGCTGATGTCACTTACATCTTTTGGCTTAATTTCTATGCGAAAGTCTTTGCTTAGAGAAATTATAGGTGCTCTAATCAAACCTATTTCGAACCTAAAGGAAGATGCAGATATAGCTGTAATACGTATCGGCAACTCGTAATACTGATAATCATAAGGAATTGAATACCCCGCACCAAATGTACGCTCAGGGCAATCCTTACTTTTTTCATATGCGCTATGTTTAAAATAACGTTTTCGTATATCACCATCAGTAAGTATTACATAATGTCCACAAAGTTCGCACATGAAGAGACCACTATAAGCAGATACAGTTCCTCCAGGATGTAATTTTGCAGCCTCTTCAGCTGTAATAGCTTGCCAGGAGTTACCATGCCACATGCACACATGTGTTAGCGAAGCCATATGCATACCTCCTTATTTGTTAGTCTTATTATCAATACTTCAACAACGTTCAAAAGCTTAGCTAAGTATATTATACTATAAAAATTCTGTTTAGTGATAATAATAAAAACACCGTTATATTACCCTATAATGTCAACCGTAAAGCCAATTATGTCAGTTATATAGTCAAACGCTAGTATTCCAGCAAATCCTTCACAGCACAGCAAAAAATCTTCACCAGCATATTGCAACTGTTAATAGCATAACCAAGCCTATCCTGTGCTTTACTTACATATGGCGCTGAGTATACGCATATCTTCATCAGCAATCCGTCCTCTTATCATATCTTATAAATTAAGTATATTACCATAGCTATATGCAAACAAGCTATTTAAAAAAGCTGATACTCCACAAATCTTACCTGTACGGGTATCAGCTTTTTGTGTTGTTGGCGCAGATTTATAAGTCTGCTTCTCGTGCAGCCTTACTTTTTAACTACATCAGGAAGTTCTTCTAAAACCTTAACATCTTTACCATCTGCATATTTGATACCGACAACATGAACCTCCATTTTCTTGTCATTCATATTCGCAATCAACGCCGTATCTTTATCTATAAACCGATTGAGTTTGTCCTTATAGCTTAAGGAAAGCTTGCTATGGGCAGCGAAAACATCTTAATTATATCTTAAACGCGTTTCCCTGAAAAGCTTCCCGTTGTTATCAACAATGTCAATAAGAACTTAGGCTTCATTGATGTTTTTATCAGTGTTATTCTAAAGCTCAATCCCATAGCTCAGCCAATAAGAAGCAAAGAAAGGATTGCCGTCACTGTTTAATTTTACATTAGCAGCAGTTACAGGGACAGCCTTCTTTAGCTCTGCCACAATACTCTTATTGAGTTCAACCAATTTTTTCTTTTCTGCCTTGTCGACTTCCACCAAAAACTCGACTAAATTAGTAATCTCCTTAAGTTTCCAAGTTCCGTCATTCAATTTAGTCATTTTTACCTTAAGGTCAAAATTTTTATCAATTTTTTGGTTATAGAGCGTCAAAGCTACTATCGCCTCGTTGTTGTCCTTGCTAACAACTGTAATGTCCTTCAGCTTCGAATTGTCAATGCCGGATTCGTTTTTCATACCTTTGGCAAAATCATCGGCCTTATTATTGCTCTGTGCTTTATTTTCCTTTTCACCCTTAACATATTCGATAGTTTCATTTTTCAAAGCAGCAACAACAGGCGGTTTCAGCATCTGCAAGAAGCCTACCGCCATTGGATTCGACAAGGTTCCCTCGCCCTGAATCTTATCTACAGCCACAACCCCATCATCAAAAGCCTTGGTATAAAGCGTGTCCATATCTACATGCTTTTCAAATGTAGCAACATCATGCTTTTCCACAGACTCCCTGATGATATTCAGTGAATAGGCTGGTGTCTTGGTCCAATACAAGAAGTAAAAAGCAATAGCACACAAAGCGGGAACGACTTATGCCAACGAAACTATGTATTGAATAGGCTATATTTACCGCTACTGGCACTACTATACAGGCGAAACCAGCAAGCAGATTTATGCGATTGCCGATGCCGAGCTTATGGCCGAAAGCTGGCTGGGCTTCCACACCCTAGATGTAGAGATGGCAATTGACAACTTAAAAGAAATCTCAGCTGAAGCATAACAAGTAATACCCAAAAGCTAAAAGCCGACCAATAGCACTACGTAAAATTAAAAGCTGATACTCTGCAAGTCCTTGCGACCTGTATGAGTATCAGCTTTTTGTGTTAATTATGCTGCCACTACGGCCAAAACGCTAGTGTTCCAGCAAATCCTCTACATCACAGCCAAAAACCTTCGCCAACCTGTAAACAGTTTCCACGCTCGCCTTATTTATATCCTTATTACGCTGTTCGTACATCTGTATGGAGCGCAAACTTACTCCAGATTGACGAGCAAGTTCCGTCTGTGTCATACCTGTATAACTGCGAAAACGCTTCAAATTTGTTTCAGCAAAATGTTCATGCATAAGCCTATCCATAATATCTGTAAACTTAGTGATATCCGCTTCATGTAACGTGTAATACATTTTCTGCAAATCTTTATAGCTCACCACTTGAAAAATTTCCTTATACTGCCTGTCAGACCACCATTGATAGTACGCCAGTGCCCATCCCATCCAATATTCTGGCGAACGAGCATAATTTATTTTGGGCTCAATATCCAGCACTTTACCAGTTGCCTCTTCCACAATGTCCAGTGCTATCACAATTGCACTTTTAACAGGTATATATTTACGCTCAGCCTTAGCCATGCGCCTACCAACAGAACTACACGCAAACATATGCATGAAATCATCACCAGATATGTTACAGCTATTGATGGCATAATCAAAAGCATCGCCAAGCCTATACTGCGCTTTACTTACATAAGTTTCTGGGTATGCGTGCATCGTCATTACCAACCCGTCCTCTCATAATGTCTTGAATATATAAGCCATCGCTTTCTTCTTCCAACATCTGCTCATAAATCCGATCAGCTTCTTTATTTCTATCGCAACGCTTATCATAGTATTTATCTTTTTCAGCATTGTTATAACCTTCAAAATGCAGCTTGGAAAAAGCATATTTCGACTTAATAACAATCTGCTCGCCAAGTTTGCCCAAACGCATTGCCCTTGCCAGTTGCTCCACGGATATACCATAATTTAAAAATGTTTCTGCATAATCAAAATAAGAATCATCTGCACGATAACCAGTAATAATATCATATGCATTCACATTAACCGCAAAATTATCAATCAGATATTGCTTTGCTCGTCTGGCAACAGGATTCTTAAGCGTAAATAAACGATGTTCAACCAAAACTGCAATCCAATTCAGTATAGTGTATTGTGGACTGTTCAAATGTAATACTTTTAAGTATTCTGTATCTAAGGTATAACGATTGGCATAACCATCATGCAGATCAGATACAGCCCATTCCATCGCTAATGCTTTGCTTTCCGTACAGTAAAAACCTAAGCCAAAATCATTATTACGCTTGCCTTTGCCAAATGTTGGCATTTCTATAATATTTTCTGATGGCTCATTGTATAATGAAATTGCACACCTGAAAAATTGAATAAAAAATAGTC
>CAMGAZ010000046.1 GCA_946008205.1 uncultured Clostridium sp.
AAGGTAAAGCCGATATGTACTCATCTTGGATGTGAATTATATTTCAACAATGTTGATAAAGTCTGGGAATGTCCATGTCATGGTTCAAAATTCACATATGATGGTAAGTCAATAGAAGTACCAAGCAACAAGAATTTAAAAAATATAACGTTTTAAATAATGTAGTTGACTCAACTAGTTCTCAAGAGTTATAATATGCTTATGATTGGAGAGAAGCATGGAAAAAAATCATAAGAGAGGTACTAGAAGCAAGCAACAGATGATATTAATTGTAATTATTATCATTTTGATACTATCAATTTCAACGATTATTATTAATGCTATTCCTAATAATAAAACAAAAGAGGTATCATATGTAAGTAATGAAAATATCTTAGAAAACAATGAAAACATAGAAAATATAGAAAGTGAAAATATCATTGCTGAAAATAAAATAAATGTTATAGAAGAAAATCTAATAATTGAAGAAGTTAATAAAATTGAAGAACCACCAGCAAAAAACGTTGGAGGGACAAGGTATAGATTAGAAGTAAATTGTGAGCAAAATGTGGTTAATGTATATGAAAAAGATGAAAATGGTGAGTATACAAATTGTATAAAAGCAATGCTTTGCTCTATTGGACCAGCAACTCCAATGAGTGGCACATATAGCTTAAAAAAATATGGTGGATGGGAATGGAAAGGCTTATTTGGAGATGTTTATGGACAATATGCTACTCAAATAACTGGAAATATCCTATTCCATTCTGTACCATATACAGAAAAATATAATAAAGCAAGCTTAGAATATTGGGAATATGACAAATTAGGTACTCCTGCTTCAATGGGATGTGTTAGGCTAACGGTAAGAAATGCAAAATGGATATATGATAATTGTGCTTCTGGAACTAAAGTAATGTTCTATTCCGACGCTAATCCAGGACCTCTTGGTAAACCAACTGAACAAAAAATTTCTTCAGAAGGAAACTATAACAGCTGGGATCCAACAGACCCAGACCATAATAACCCATGGAAAAATTATGGTAAGGAAGATCCGCCAGCAAGCAAAGAAAATGAAATAATTGAAAATGTAGAAGATAATAATATAGAAAATAATGAAAATATAAATAGCCTAATAAATGATACAAAAACAAACGATGAGGTTACAGATAATGAGGAAATAAGCAATGCTGTAAAGGATAATATAATTAATGATTTAGATGGTTATAATAACGATTAATAGTTATTAAACATATACAAAAATGAAAAAGGAGGCGATATTATGGCAAAATATAGATGTACTTTATGTGGATACATATATGATGATGCAACAGAAGCAGTTAAATTTGAAGATTTACCAGATGATTGGACATGTCCTTTATGTGGAGCTGGAAAATCTGACTTCGAAAAAGTAGAAGAATAATTGGATTTTACATTTCAAAAAAGAGATATTATATTTTATAAATAAGAATTGGAAGTTCATTTTCAAGTGACATAGTCACTAGTTAGAAAGACCTATTTGAATTTATGAAATATTATATCTCTTTTTGCAATATTTTAATAAAGTAACTTAATTTTATTTCCTTTTCTTTCAATAAAACCTTCATCCACCAAATACTTTAATTCTCTTGTCATAGCACTCCTATCAACGCTTAAATAGTCTGCGAGGCTAGTCATGGATATAGGAAGAGTTATATTCTTATTAAAGCTCTTACTTGATAAAATAGAAAAATAAGTAAGTAATTTGTCACGTATGGTTCTCTTGGAAAGAATTTCGATTCTAGTATTTTGATGAACAGCTTGAGCTAGTACTAATTCCAAAAGGCTAGATACTAATGTAGAATGATACTTGCAGTTACTTTTACATTTTTCATGTATATCATCATATAAAAACAAAAGAACTTCGCATTTGTCCATAGCTAGGACAAAAAGCTCGTGATTTGTGTGAACAGGATAAAAGGCTTCACCGAAAATATCGTTTGTAATGAAGCTTTCTATAATATCTTTATTACCATTTAAATCATATCTAATTAAATCAGCTTTTCCTGAAAGTAAAATACAAATTTGTTTCCTTTTTTCTATATAAGTAGTAATAATACTGCCTTTATTAAAGGTTTTTCGTTGCATTTTTATACAATTACAGGAAATATCTTTTATTGTATCTAAAACATCCATTAACATGTAGTCTCCTAAAATTTATTATGATTATACTTCAAAAACGTTGCATATGCAACAGAAAAAATAAAATGATTGGATATAATTAAATAGGAAAATTGTGAATCCAAGGAGGATTATTTATGAAAGTAATCAAAAGAGATGGAAGAGTTGTAGACTTTGATAGAGAGAAGATTTCAGTGGCTATTGAAAAAGCAAATAGAGAAGTTACAGCTAAGGAGAGGGCCAATAAACAAGACATAAAAGATATTATTAAGTATATAGAAGAATTAGACAAAAAGAGAATACTTGTTGAAGATATTCAAGATGTTATAGAAGAACAACTGATGGATAAAAAGAAGTTTAAGTTGGCAAAAAAATATATGATTTACCGTTATAATAGAGCCTTAGTTAGAAAGAAAAATACAACTGATGAATCTATTTTGGGATTAATAAAAAATCATACTAGTTTAGGCATAGAGGATAATAAAAATCAAGATGCAGTACTTGCTTCAGCACAAAGAGATTACATAGCCGGAGAAGTCTCAAAAGATTTAACAAAAAGAATTTTATTACCAGAGAAAATAGTAAAAGCACATGAAGAAGGAATTCTATATTTTCATGATATGGAATACTTTTTGCAACCAATATTTAATTCATGTCTAATAAATATTGGAGACATGTTAGATAATGGAACTGTTATAAATGGAAAATTAATAGATAGTCCAAAAAGTTTTAGAGTTGCATGTACAATTGTTACGCAAATAATTGCAACAGTAGCTTCTACACAATATGGAGGACAAGCTGTTGATATAAGCCATCTAGGTAAATACTTAAGAAAAAGCTATGAAAAATTCAAGAAAGAATTAGAAGATAATTTTTTAGGAAAAATACCAACAGATGTATTAGAAGAAATTTTAAATCAAAAAGTGAAAGAGGAATTAAGTAGCGGAGTACAGACAATACAATATCAAATTAATACATTAATGACTACAAATGGGCATTGCCCTCTAGTTTCGTTATTTTTGTATCTAAAAAATGATGATCCATACATAAAAGAAAATGCAATGATAATAGAGGAAATATTAAAGCAAAGATATGATGGACTAAGAGATGAAAATGGAGAATATATAAACCCTGAATTTCCAAAATTAATATATGTATTAGATGAAAATAATAGTCTAAAAGGTGGAGAATATGACTATTTAACAAAGCTAGCACTAAAATGTGCTAAAAAGACTTTAGTTCCAAGTTTTATTTCAGCTAAGAAAATGCGCGAGAATTATAGTGGTAATGTTTTTAGTCCTATGGGATGTAGCAACTTTTTATCTCCTTGGAAAGATGAAAATGGGGAGTATAAATTTGAAGGTAGATTTAATCAAGGTATTGTTAGTATAAATTTACCTCAAATTGCTATTACTTCAGAAGGTGATGAAAATAGATTCTTTGAACTTTTAGAAGAAAGATTAGAACTATGCTATGAAGCACTAATGTGCAGGCATTATGCATTACTAGGAACAGTTAGTGATACAAGCCCTATACATTGGAAACATGGAGCAATAGCTCATTTAAAGACAGGAGAAAAAATTGATAAATATTTAAAAGATGGATATTCTACTATATCACTTGGATATGTCGGAATATATGAAGCCACTAAATATATGAAGGGGGTTTCTAATACTGATCCAGAAGGAAAAGAGTTTGCACTAAAAATAGTAAAAACACTAAAAGAAGCTGTAGAAAGATGGAAAAAGACAACAGGAATAGGATTTTGTTTATATGGTGGAACAAATGAGATAGTATGTAAAAGCTTTGCAAAAATAGACAAAGAGAAGTTTGGAACTATACAAGATATAACAGATAAAGAATCTTATACCAGCTCTTATCATGTTAATAAAAACGAAGATATAGAACTACAAAAAAAGTTATCATTTGAAAGTGAATTCCAAAAACTATCCTTAGGTGGAGGAGCATCACAAGTAAGTGCATCTACTATTAAAGATGATGACGAAGCTGAAGATTTAGTTAGGTTTATATATAATAATGTGCAATGTTTAGAATACATAGGATAAAGGATGGAAGAAAAAATGAAATATGAATTTGAAGTGCCAGGAGAAATAGTGGGCAAAGAAAGACCACGTGTTAATATGTATACAGGAAGAGTATATACTCCGAATAAAACTAAAGATTATGAATTTTTAGTACAACAATATTTTAAAATAAAATATCCCAATTACCAAACGTTAGAAGGAAGAATATCAATAAATATAATTGCGTATTTAAAAATTCCAAAGAGTACAAGCAAAACAAAAACTCAAGAAATGCTAGAAAATAAATTAAGTCCTACAAAAAAGCCAGATGTAGACAATATTGCTAAATCTATTTTAGATGCAATGAATGGATTTGTATTTAAAGATGATAATCAAGTTAGTAAAATATCGGTGGAAAAGAGATTTGCGCTAGAAGAAAAGGCTGTTATCACAGTGGAAGAGTATTAAAAAATTTGAGAGGTGATTTAAGTTGAGTAATATAGAAAATTTGAAAGATTTAATTATATACCAAAGCCAAAATAATGAAAACATATCAGTAGAAGTTTTATATAATGAAGAAGATTTTTGGCTAACTCAAAAGTCAATGGCTAAATTATTTAATGTTGCAGAAAATAACATCACATATCATTTACAAAATATTTTTAAAGCGAAAGAATTAGAGGAAATTCGAACTACTCAAAAAATTAGAGTAGTTCAAAATGAAGGAAACAGGAAGGTTTCAAGAGAAGTAACATTCTATAGTTTAGATGCTATCATAGCTGTAGTATATAGAGTAAATTCAAAAGAAGCCACTGATTTTAGAATTTGGGCAACAAATACATTAAAAGAATATATAAAAAAAGGGTTTGTCGTTAATAGCGAAATGTTAAAAAATGGACCTAAATTCGGAAAAGATTACTTTGATGAATTATTAGTTAAGATAAAAGAAATTAGAGCAAGTGAGAGAAGATTTTATCAAAAGATAACCGATATATACAAAGAGTGTAGCTATGATTATGATAAAAATAGTGAAATAACACAAGAATTTTATAAAAATGTTCAAAACAAGTTACATTATGCAATTACAGGCATGACTGCTCCAGAGATAATTTATAACAGAGTAGATAGTAAAAAGAAAAATATGGGATTAACAACTTGGAAAAATGCACCAGACGGAAAAATACTTGAGACTGATGTTACAGTGGCAAAAAATTATTTATCACAGGAAGAAATTACAGAATTGAACAATTTAGTATCAATGTATCTTGATTATGCAGAACGTCAAGTAAAACTAGGTAAAATTATTTCAATGCAAGAGTGGAAAGAAAAGTTAGAAGTATTTTTAAAAGTAAACGAGTATAATATTTTAAAGGATAATGGAAAAATAAAGAAAGAGATAGCAGACAAATTAGCCTTAGATGAATATAAAAAATACAGAATAGTACAAGACAAGAACTATATTTCAGACTTTGATGAACTTATTGCAGAAACTAAGAATTTAAATAGTATATGAGCAGGCACTGGTTAATGATTTGATATTTAAAATTTAATCAAATATTGTTTTTTGGAGCTTGCAAGTATGTTTTTATCAAATTCAACATTTATAAATAATTTTAAATATCAAACCATTAACTAGTAACATCAGCTTATAGAAAAAATATATATAACAACTTGATAATTATGTAAAATAGTTGTATACTAATATAGCAAAAATGTGACTAGATAAGAAGGAGAAATATATGTTATTAGAGCTAAAGGATATATGTTTTACAAGAGATAATAGAAAAATTTTAGACCATATAAATTTAGATATAGATATAGAGAAATTTGTAGCTATAACAGGACCAAATGGTTCAGGTAAATCAACTTTAGTGAAAATTATAATGGGAATAGAAAAGCCAGATTCAGGAAGAGTTATATTTGATGGAAAAGATATAACAGATATGCCAATAAATGAAAGGGCTAAGCTTGGAATGAGTTTTGCATTTCAACAACCAGTAAAGTTTAAAGGGATAACTGTGTATGATTTGTTGAAAATAGCAGCTAAAAAAGAAATAAATAAAGCTCAAGCTTGTGAAGTTTTGTCAAAAGTAGGCTTATGTGCAAAAGAATATGTTGATAGAGAAGTAAATTGTTCTTTATCTGGTGGAGAACTAAAAAGAATAGAAATTGCAACTGTAGTATTAAGAGGAGCTAAACTTACAATATTTGATGAACCAGAGGCTGGAATTGATTTGTGGAGCTTCAATAATTTAATAGAAATATTTGAAAAATTAAGTGAAGAAATAAAAGGATCAACAATTATAATTTCACATCAAGAAAGAATTTTAAAAATAGCTGATGAAATTGTTCTAATGAAGGCTGGAAAAATAGAAAAAGTTGGTACAAGTTCTGAAATATTAGAAAGAGAAATACTAAATGGAGAGTGTTGCAAATTAAATAAAAATTGTTAAAGGAAGGAGGAAAACATATGGAAGATAAAGAGACTCAAATAGATAAAGAACTTCTAAGCGAAATATCAGATTATGATGGTATTCGTAAAGGTGCATATAATATAAGAAAAAATGGGCAAGGGATAGAAAGAAAAGTTACGGAAAACATTAATATAGTTACAAAAACAGATAAACCGGGCATAGATATATATGTAAAAGAAAATACTAAATTTGACTATGTTCATATTCCAGTAATATTAACACAGAGTGGATTAAAAGATGTTGTATATAATGACTTTTATATAGGAAAGAATGCAAATGTGGTAATAATTGCAGGATGTGGAATTCATAATGACCATCATAAAGATAGTCAACATGATGGAATTCATAGATTTTTCTTAGAAGAGGGAGCAAAAGTTAAATATATAGAAAAACACTATGGAGAGGGAGCTGGAGATGGAAAGAGAATATTAAATCCAGTGACCGAGGTTTATCTAAAACCTGGAAGTAGCATGGAAATGGAATCTAGCCAAATAAAAGGAGTAGATTCAACTGTTAGAGAAACTAAGGGAATATTAGAAGCAAATACAAATTTTGTAGTAACAGAAAAGATAATGACACATGGTATTCAAAAGGCAGAAACGTTATTTGACGTACAATTAAACGGGGAAAATGCAAGTACGCATGTAACATCAAGATCTGTTGCAACAGAAAATTCATATCAACATTTTACTTCTAAAATATATGGAAATACAAAATGCTTTGCTCACAGTGAATGTGATGCAATTATAAAAGATAATGCAAAAGTAAAAGCAACTCCTGAAATAACAGCAGATAACGTGGAGGCAAACCTGATACATGAAGCTGCTATTGGTAAGATTGCGGGAGAGCAATTAATAAAACTTATGACATTAGGACTATCTGAAAAAGAAGCGGAAGAGCAGATAATAAATGGATTCTTAAGATAGTGCAAAAGAGAGGTTTCTTGCACTTTTAAAAGATGGGAAGCTTCAGTCGAGCAAATAAAATGACCAATTAAATAATAGCTTAACACTTGTAATCAAGTATTAAGCTATTTAACTTTTCATCTAAACCCTAAGGTTTAGGCATCGGCATACCGCCTCAAATATTCTACATTTATATAGCATTTTTGATACGATAAGTCAATCAAAATATAAAAAGCGGTTACATATAATATTTAGAATTTCCGTTCTCCAAACGCGGAAAGAAAAAGGAATTTCTAAGTGCATTGTTACGACAGCTGGTTTCGATGAAATATGAAAATAGAAGGTCGAACTCAATTTAAATATTATATGTAACTGCTTTTTTTGAGGAGTTTGTGCAATGTTTTTGTAGTGTTGGTAGTAGGAGGGAGAATAAAATTTGCAAAATTTATTGCAAAATATGAACTGTAATGTTATATTATAAACAGATGTATTTAATATCTATATAGTAGAAGCATAGAGTAAGAATACTATAATAGATATTAATTACAACGAAAAATAAAAATTATAGTATAAAACATTAAGAAAAAAGAATTCTAAAGATATATAAATTTCAAAAAAAGTTACAAATAAAATAAAAAATAACAAAATGAAAAAAATCTTTAGAAAATAAAGAAACTAGGAGGATAAAATAACAGTGAAGAAAAAAATTATAAAAAATGCAAAACGGAATAACTTTAATTGCGCTCGTTGTAACAATAGTGGTGCTTTTGATATTAGCAGGAGTAAGCATTAATTTAGTAGTAGGAGAAAATGGAATAGTAACAAAAGCAGGAGATGCAAGGGATAAAACAGAGCAAGCGAAGGCAAATGAAGAAGCAGATTTGTTGGGGCTAGAAGAGACAATTAACAAGAGTACAATAAACTTACCATCTACTACAGAAACAAAGCCATATTTACCAACAGGTTTTAGCAAAGTAGCAGGGACAAATTTAGACAATGGTTTGGTAATACAAGATAGTGTAGGAAACCAATATGTGTGGGTGGAGGTTCCAATGAATGAAACAGTATATCCAACAGCGGGGTTAGGAATAACAACTTTTGATGATACAGCATATACAAACATAGAAAATGACTTACGCACATATACAAGCACATATAGAGATGGAACAAGTAGTACAGACACATATTGTCCTGATACAGACAATACAGGCTGGTTTGAAAGTGCAGGTAAATACAATGAAGCAAAACAAAAAATGTTAAAAAGTGTATACCAAAATGGTGGATTTTATGTAGGAAGATATGAAACAGGAATAGCAACAACACAAAGTCCAAGAACAGCATCTGGAAGTACAACACAAACACCAGTAATA
>CAMGAZ010000047.1 GCA_946008205.1 uncultured Clostridium sp.
TTTTTTATTTTATTTTTTTCCCTTTTTCCAACTCTATTTGATTCAATAATTTTTTGTAAAGCTTTATTATATGTATCTTTGTCTAAGTGATTATTTCCACTTTGTAGATATTGCATTGTTTTATCTGGATATTTTATATATGCAATTGAAAGTGTCCATGCCACAGCCATCTTTACATAATAGAACTCTGTATGCTTTACATTATCCATCATCTCTATAACTTTATCTACATATTTATCTATTATATAATAATCTAAAAGCATAACGATTGCAAACCTTGACTCAAATTCTTTATTTGAATTTAAATATTTTTGTAAGAATCCAAGCATTACCTCCGTATTTTTCTTTGTAAGCTTAAGTCCTGCACAAGTAACATCACAAACAGACCAATTATCTATCATTGGTATAAATTCTTCTAAATAGTTCATTAATTCATCAATTGTTATTTTAGCGATTCCCAGCATCATCCCTTTTAACATTATCTCTTCATAATATTGGTTTCCTATATTTTCGTAGGTTTTTTGCCAATCTTCATCCATTAATTCTCTAGCATAATTTCTAAGTATCGGTACTCGTACTCCAAAAAAGCTACTAATATTTGGACACAGTCCACTATGAAATTCTCTATATCTTTCATCAGCTAAGCTTTTTATTCTCTCTAAAATTTCTTCTCTTTGTCTAACCATATTTTCTCCTAATCTTGCTTTTTACAATACTTATTATATTGTTTCTTTAGATTTTTTTTATTAATGGTTTTATCAATTCCGTTTATACTAACTTGTGTAAGCACTTCTGTAATCATTGCTTTATTTTTTTCATTCAATGGCATTTCATCTTTTCTTTTATTCCAATATTTTAACTGTGTATCATTTCTCCATCTTTTGCCATTATATATTATCCCTGCTGCTAAGTTATCACAAATCATTTCTACAGTGTACTTATACGGAACTATTGGCATTGGCTTTCTAGACATTGGGTCATACCAATATTCTGGAGGGTGATTATTTCTTGCCATATGGTGAAGCCAAGCCTTTGAATAACCCTGCTTTCTTTAAGCAAATAGAATTGGGCTTACATTTCCATTGTAATATTTAACCGATTCCCAAAATTCTGTTGGAGAATATTTTGATAAATCATGTACAAGTCCTCTATATGGGATTCCTGCCTTACAGCATAATTTAAATACAACCCATCTGTGTCTGGTTATTAAATTAAAGTGTTTGATAATGTTTATTAATATATTTCTTGTCACTTTTAAATTCCTTTCTTTTTGCATATTCATATACTATCACAATCTGTTCAAAATCTCAAGAAAAAACAAGAAACCTTTTAGCGCGGTTTCTAATTTATATATATTTGTGTATGACTATTATATTAAAAGAATAAGGGCATCAAATTCATACGAATTTTGATGCGTTCCGATTTTCGAAAAGTTTTTCACTAATCAGATTTTAAAATTCAGTTTGTGGGAGTTTTTTCCTTGTTTTAACTGGTCTGAAACTTTTAAGCATATTATGCCTGTCTCTTAGTACTTTATCTTCCTTATTTTCTAAATACTTGCTCATACGATTAACAAGTTTATTATAAATTTCCTCTACTTTTGAATCATCAGGATACGTTGCATATCCTATAAATACACAAGTAATTTCTGGAATTAAAGTATTATAAATCTCTTTTTTGTCTTTATCGGATAAATCATTCCTCTTTTCTAAAATCTCTAATTGTGCAGTTGCAAGTTTTCCAATGTTTTCAAGTTTTTTGATGTACTGTAACTCCATTTTAACTATTTCCTCCTAAGTTTTCATTCCTCGAAGTACTCCCATCTTACATCTGAATTTTTTACCCTTATTCAATTAAAAATCGTTCATATTACTGAACTTCCACTGATATTATATCACATATCCTAATCTTCTGTAAAGCCTTCTATTTACTTTAACTGCTATATTTGATATAATATGTACTGTTAAATTTAATGGAAAGAGGACTTTTTAATGTTTAAACTTCATTCGGAATATAAACCAACTGGCGACCAGCCACAGGCAATTGAATATCTAAGTAAAGGAATTAATGAAGGTAAGAAGTTTCAGACTTTACTAGGTGTAACAGGCTCTGGAAAAACTTTTACCATGGCTAATATAATACAGCAGGTACAAAAGCCAACGCTTGTTTTAGCTCATAATAAAACATTGGCAGGTCAATTATATTCAGAGTTTAAAGAATTCTTCCCTGAAAATAATGTAGAATACTTTGTATCTTATTACGATTATTATCAACCAGAGGCATATATTCCCTCTTCTGATACTTATATAGAAAAAGATTCCTCTGTTAATGACGAAATTGATAAGCTTCGCCATTCTGCGACCGCAGCTCTTTTCGAGACTCGAGATGTTATTATTGTAGCCTCAGTTTCGTGTATATATGGTTTAGGAGACCCTATTGATTATGAACATATGACTGTTTCTTTGCGTCCTGGTATGAAAATTGAAAGAAATGTTATGCTTAAAAAATTAATTAATATGCAGTATTCAAGAAATGAACTAGACTTCAAACGTGGAACTTTTAGAGCCAAGGGAGACATTGTTGAAATATTTCCTTCAGATTATGGAGAAAGCGCCATTCGCGTTGAATTTTGGGGTGACGAGGTTGAAAAAATTTCTGAAATAAATCCACTAACTGGTAAAAGTGTTGCGACTAGAAATCATATCATGATATTTCCTAACTCACACTATGTTACAACTTCTGATAAAATGGAACATGCGATTCAAACTATTGAAGAAGAAATGAAACAGCAAGTTGAATATTTTAAGTCCAAAGGGAAATTAATAGAAGCTCAAAGAATAGAAGAAAGAACAAACTTTGATATAGAAATGATGAAAGAAACAGGCTTTTGTCAAGGAATTGAGAATTACTCAAGACATATTAGTGGTAGAGCTCCTGGTAGTGCCCCTTATACCCTATTTGATTATTTCCCAAAAGATTTTCTGTTACTTGTTGATGAATCCCATGCAACAATTCCTCAAGTACGAGCTATGTATAATGGTGATAGAGCAAGAAAAGAATCTTTAGTAAAATATGGATTTAGACTTCCCTCTGCTTTTGATAACAGGCCATTAAAGTTTGATGAATTTGATCAATGAATTTATCTAGTAGTTTTCGTAATTGCCACTCCTGCAGAATACGTAAAAGAACATTCTGGCAAAAACATTGTTGAGCAAATCATTCGTCCAACAGGTCTTTTAGATCCGGAAATAGAAGTTAAACCTGTTGCAAATCAAATAGATGATTTAATCGCTCAAATACACGAAAGAATCGATAAACACGAAAGAGTTTTAGTTACAACTCTAACAAAAAAAATGGCTGAAGATTTAACTAGTTACTTAGCAGGTCTTGATATAAAAGTAAGATACATGCATTCTGACATAAAAGCATTAGAGAGAATGGATATAATTAGAGCTTTGCGATTGGGAGAATTTGATGTTCTAGTCGGAATTAACCTTCTAAGAGAAGGTCTTGATATTCCAGAAGTTTCTCTAGTAGCGATATTAGATGCTGATAAAGAAGGCTTCTTACGTTCTGAGCGCTCACTTATACAAACTATTGGACGTGCTGCAAGAAATACAAACGGAAAAGTTATAATGTACGCCGATGAGCTAACTGACTCGATGGATAAAGCTATTTCTGAAACTAATAGAAGAAGAGCTATTCAGATGAAATACAACGAAGATCATGGAATTGTTCCTCAAACAATAAAGAAATCCGTAAGAGATACAATCCGCGCAAGTATTGTAGAAGAAGCTTCAGAGAAATATGAGTTAGACAAAGATACCAGTATTGAAGACATTATTAATAAGCTTACTGAAGAAATGTTACAGCATGCTGAGAAAATGGAATTTGAAGAAGCTGCAAAATTAAGAGACCAAATAAAAGAATTGGAAAAATCAATATAAATAAAAAACTCCTCTGCTTTTTATTTGACGACTTTTAAAATGTTTTTAAAATGTTTTTTTATTTTTTAAAATTACTAGACTTTTTATTATTTTTTGTGTATTATTATATAGTAAATAATTTTTGAACAAGAGAGGATGGGTTTATAATGAATAAATCTTTAAGAATAATAGCTATAAGCTTAATATCTACTTTTTTTATTTTTTGTACTAGCTGTTTTGCGGTAAATATTGATATGAATTTATCTTCAAATATGGTAGATTCTACCTCAAATACCACTTATAATGGTGAAGCCGCTAGTTCAACGCAGTCAAATGAATCTAATGTAACTCAAAATTTAGTATCTGGTCAAACATCTACAGTTAGTAAAAATACTAATATTCCAGATATTTTGCAAGCATTGCCAGAATCAGAATTAGGACTTACCAACATACTAAATATTCTTCTTATTGCAATTGGTCTTGTTTTAATTCTTCTATCTATCGCAATATTTATAAGGTTAAAACATTAATAATTATGAAAGAAACTTGAAAAAGTTTCTTTTTTATTTTGGGTATACCTATTTCGACATATTTTCCATTTTTTCAATGTATATTTTGTTTTTATAAAACAATACTAATAATATTATCAACAGAAAAGGAGGAAAATATGAAAAAGAAATTTTTTGTTATATCTACTTTATTGATAGGTCTTTTATTAATATCAACTTCATACGCATTCGCAAACACAAATATGGTCAATACAGTAGAACATGCTGTGCAAAATGTTACGTCTGCCACTGGGAATGTTATCAACCGTGGAATTGGCACTACTAGAAATGCTGTAAATAGCATGGAACAGGGAACTCAAAATGTTGGAAATGCTGTTGTAACAGGAACAACTAATAATACTGCGGCCAATAATAGAACCAGTTCATATAACGCAACTAGAACTAATGCAAATACTTTCCTTGGTATGACGTCTACTGCTTGGACATGGCTAATTATGGGAATAGTTGCGGTTGCTATCGTTGCATTAGTTTGGTTTTATGCTAGACAAAAAGATACTTCTACTCATTCTAACGAATAGCATATTAAAGAAAATAGTTTATAAGATTTTATTGTAAATTATTTTCTTTTATTTTACTTATTTGCTTTTAAATGGTATAATGTTATTAGTTTTTGAAAGGAGATTTCATAATATTATTATGATTAAAAATATTGCAAAAAATCCAACAGCTAAACATAACTATACAATAATTGATACAATTGAAGCCGGAATCGTATTAACTGGTACAGAAATCAAATCTATTAGGAATGGGAAAGTTAATTTAAAAGACAGTTATGCAAGTATAAAAGATGGAGAAGTATATGTGCATTCTATGCATATAAGTCCCTATGAGCAGGGTAATATATTTAACAAAGATCCTCTTCGCGATAGGAAGTTATTATTAAATAAGAAAGAAATCTACAAATTAACAGGATTGGTTACTCAAAAAGGTTATTCTCTAGTCCCTATTTCTTTATATTTTAAAAACAGTCTTGTAAAAGTTGAACTTGGCATTGCTAAAGGTAAAAAATTATACGATAAAAGAGAGGACTTAAAGAAAAGAGACTCTGCGATGTATATAAAAAAGCATATGAACGATTAATATCCATATGCTTCTGAGTTTCATATAACATTTTATTTAACTTTATCTTTTTTGTTGTTTATTCTTATCATTTCGTCAACGATGTATTTATCTATTTGCTGACTCTGTTTTAGAATTTTGTCATAGTCAGCTTCTTGTGCAATTAGTGATTCAAGTTTTGCAGTGTGTTTTAGTCTTTTTAAGGTTTCATTCCTCATATTACATCCACTCCCTTTGCATATATAATACTACAACTCTATCACAAAGTTTGTCGAATCTTGTCAATCATTTTCCTTTTTTATTATTTTTTAATTTTTTATTTATTTTCTTGTATATTCTTGTAACTTGAACACATTGATTCATCCGGTTGCATCGTTTGACGTCCTTGAACTGGAGTAACTATTATATGTTCTAGCTCACATAATTGCCTTTGATTATTATTAAACTTGCATGATGTCACTGTACAATTTATCGTTTGGTTTTCTCTATAGGTTTGTTTCATTTTGAATACCTCCTTTGCTTTTTCTTATGTTTATTCTTCCCACATATATTTCAAATATGTGCTATATTTGTTTTTTTTCTTCTTCCACATCTTTTTCAAAACTTTTACATCTATTCTCGTCTCCTAATTGACATCTTTGTGGCTGTTTAAAAGATAAATACCAACTCATTCCATTTCTATCATTATTTATTTGCTTGATTCTAGATTGTAACTCAGAAAAAGTTTGAGGCATTGGCATAATCATAGGCTCGCAAGGGTTCCAATTAGCTGGTGCCATTTGTTGATTATCATCCGCTACTTGTAAAGCTCTTACAATTCTCAATATTTCCGGTATATTTCTACCAATATTCATAGGATAGACTAAAATTGCTCTTATTATTTGCTTGTCATCGATTATAAACACATTTCGTACTGTTGCGGTATTGCTTATATTACTCGCTATCATTCCATATTTTCTCGCTATTTCCCCACTTCTGTCTGCAATTATTGGGAATGGTATTATTATTCCTGTTTTGCAATAAATATCATACACCCACGCTAAATGGGATGGATTACTATCTATGCTAATTCCTATTAAAGATGTATTTAATCGTTCAAAATATGGATTTGCCTTTGAAAAGGCTATCATCTCTGTCGTGCATACTGGGGTAAAATCTCCAGGATGTGAAAATAGAACTATCCACTTGCCATTATAATCATCTAGCGATATATTTCCCATTGTTGTAGTTGCAGTAAATTTTGGTGCTGGTTGCCCTATTTTCACATTTCCGTTCATCATTACTTCATAGTCCATAGCAAAACTCCTTTCATTTCTGCTTTATAATATGAAAGGAGTTTTATTTTTGATACTAGTATACTTATCGGTTACTAGCCTATTACATTATAATATTATCTATTTCTTTTTTCATTTCTATTAGAATATCACAGCTATGGTCAAATTTAGCTTGTTCATCTTTCGTAAGAGGTAAATTTAGTAATTCTTGTACACCATCACTATTAATAATTGCTGGAGCTCCTATAAATATTCCGTCATGGCCATATTCCCCTTCTAGTTTTGTAGAAACCGTAAGGATTTCTTTGCCATTATTTAATATTGTTTTTACTATTTTTGAAAGACCCATACCAATTCCATAGTAAGTTGCTCTCTTTTTTTCTATAATTTCATATGCTGATTGTTGAACTTCGGTATATATTTGTTTTAATGTTTCCGCACTCTCGCCTCTTTCTTTCATTATATCAAGTAACTTCTTGCATCCAACATAACTATGAGACCATGGAACAAATGATGAGTCCCCATGTTCACCCATTATGTATGCATGTATGTTTTTCTCTGATACGTTTAGTCTTTCTCCAATTAAGTAACGTAATCTAGCAGTATCTAATACTGTTCCTGAACCAATTACTTTATTCTTTGGAAATCCTGATACTTTTGATACAACATATGTCATTAAGTCTACTGGGTTTGAAGCTACTACAAATATTCCATTAAAGCCAGATTTAATTACTTGTTCTGTTATTTCTTTCATTATCTTTGCATTTGTTTGAGCAAGCTCTAGTCTTGTTTGCCCCGGTTTTTGAGCAAGTCCCGCTGTTATAACAACTATATCAGCATCTTTGCATTCATCATACTCCCCAGATTTAATTGATATTTTACTTGGAGCATAAGCAAGTCCATGGTTTAAGTCCATTGCTTCCCCTGTTGCCTTATCCTTTAACACATCAATAAGTACTAATTCATTAATACCTCCTTGGTTTTCTAGCGCATAAGCCATGCTCATTCCAACCATTCCTGTTCCTACTAAAACTAATTTTCTACTTTCAATCATAATTACTCCTCTTTTCTATATTTATTGTTTATTTTAAGTGCATAAATACACAAAAGCCTATACCACTCTTGTGTATCTATAGTAAATCTAATTTATTAATATCCTAAACTCTTTTCCAAAACCAATCCAAACTATTGTCTATACTCTTTTTATTCTCTACTTTCGACTGAATGTCGTCTATCCATAAATAAGATATAAAAGATAGGAATATAAATATAAAGTCTACCAATATGCTTCTCGATATTTGAAAATGTGTTTCTTCTGATATATTTGGCATTGTCGCTATTTCTATTGCGTGACAAACTAGTAATATTAAGAAGATAAATAACATAATAGCTGGTATTTGGCTCTTATGTGTCTCCTTTCCTAGAAATAAGACTAATACAAAAAGTACAAGTGCTAAAAGCAATGTTGTTACATCAGTAAAATTAATAAATGGCATTTGTTTTTCCTCCTTTATTTTAACTTTTGTTCTATTAATTTTGCCAAATTTTCTGCTTTGGCTTTAATATAACCTTGATTTTCTCCTTCTATCATTACCCTTACTAAAGGTTCTGTTCCTGAAGGTCTTATAAGTACTCTACCGTTTCCTGAAAATTCTTGTTTCAATTTTTCTATTTCTTTTTTTATTTCTGGGTCTTCTTCAAAATCATATTTTTTATCTGCAGCTACTTTTGCATTAATAAGTACTTGTGGATATATCTTTATTATATCACATAATTCAGAAGCAGCAACCCCTTTTTCTAATATTACTTTTATTAGCATTAGTGAAGTTAGTATTCCGTCTCCTGTTGGATTGTAATCCAATAGTATTATATGCCCTGATTGTTCTCCACCTAGATTATATCCATTGGCTAGCATATTTTCAAGAACATATCTGTCTCCTACTTTTGTTTCTTCAAAATGCACATTATTCTTTTCAGCATATTTTTTTAATCCTAAGTTGCTCATTACTGTGGCAACTAGAGTGTTTTTACTAAGCTTATTATTTTCTTTTAAATAAGCAGAGAATATGGCCATTATTG